>NZ_CADFEC010000034.1:0-64907 GCF_902833195.1 Burkholderia sp. BCC1638 | reverse complement strand
GGCCTCGGCTTCCTTCAGAAACCCGATGATTTGCTGTTCCGTAAAGCGCTTCTTCATGTTCGTCTTCTTCTCCGAAAACGAACTTTACTAGACTCCGGCTGGCCCTGTTTGCAGGGGGCAGGTCAGTCCCGCCATTCGGTGACTGCGGCACGATATCGTCATAAAAATCTATGCGCATAAAGTCCATTTGCGCGACATGCTCGGCAAAGCGGATAAGCAGCCCTTCGGGGTAATATCGCCGTTCATCCCGATTCCCGGTGTTCATCTGTATAAACCGGCACTCGGTGTCCTTCGATTCCGTTTCCCGCACCGTTCATGACTGACAGCCCTGCACAAAGTGGTCGGACGACCGACTTCTTACCATATCTGGTCGCTGCAACGTTCTTCATGGAGTATCTCGACACGACCGTGATCGCGACCGCGCTGCCGCAGATGGCGCGCTCGTTCGGCGTCGGGCCGAACGCGCTGAGCCTCGGGATGACCGCCTATATGCTGGCGCTCGCGGTGTTCATCCCGATCAGCGGTTGGATCGCAGATCGTTATGGCTCGCGCACGGTGTTTGCCACCGCCATCTTCGTCTTTACCGGCGCGTCGGTGCTGTGCGGGCTGTCCGAGGGTGTGATGACGTTCACGGCCGCGCGTCTGCTGCAGGGTGTCGGCGGAGCGATGATGGTGCCGGTCGGACGGATGATCATCGTTCGCAGCACCGAGAAGGCTAAGCTGATGCGCGCAATCGCGACGATCACGTGGCCAGGCATTGTCGCGCCGGTCGTCGGGCCGCCCATTGGTGGCTTCATCACGACCTACGCGTCATGGCGATGGATCTTCCTGCTGAATGTCCCGTTCGGCGTTGTTGCGCTCGTCTGTACCTGGCTGATTGTCCGGAACACGCGTGCCGACGTGCACCGACCGCTCGACTGGGTCGGCTTCGTGCTGGCAGGCGCTGCGCTGACCTGTCTGCTGATCGGTACCGAAGCAGCTGGCCAGCAGGACGTCGACTTCACGCGCGCGGGTATTCTGGTGGGCGCGAGCGTGCTGTTCGGCATCGCCGCGTGGATGCACGCGCAACGCTGTGCGCATCCGCTGCTCGATTTCACGACGCTGAAGGTGCCGACATTTTCGGTGACGGTGATCACCGGCTCCATCACGCGGATGGCGATCAACGCCGTGCCGTACCTGCTGCCGCTGCTGTTCCAGATCGGCTTCGGGTTGTCGCCGTTCCAGTCCGGCCTGCTGCTGCTCGCCAGCGCGCTCGGCAATCTCGGAATGAAGGCGGGAACGTCGTGGATCCTCGATCGATTCGGTTTCCGGCGCGTTGCGCTCGTCGACGTGACGATCGTCGGTCTCTTCACGATCGCGTGTGGCTGGCTGACGGCGTCGACGCCGCTGGCGATCACGCTGTTCGTCGTATTCGTCTACGGGCTCACGCGGTCGATGCAGTTCACGACGCTCGCGACGCTGGCGTATGCGGATATCCCGGCTCGACAGACGAGCGCGGCCAGCACGCTGTGGAGTGCTGCACAGCAGATGACGATCGGGATGGGGATTGCATTCGGTGCGTTGTCGCTGCGGCTCGCGGCGTTGGTGCGTGGCGACGCGGCCGGCGTGCATTACGTGCTCGACGACTTTCGCTGGGCGTTCGTTGCGGCGGGCGTGCTCGCGCTGCTGACGTTGCCTGGCTATGCGCGGCTGGCTTCCAATGCTGGCGATCGCCTGCGGGCAAATGCGGCCCGCGGGTAAGCGAGACTTCTCATTGCATCGGCGTCGCGACGGGTGAGGGCTTCAGTTTTTTTGTCGCTCACTTGACACGTCGATCCGTCATGGCGACGATCGTCTGCAGGACAGTGTGCCCGTCGCCCGTCACCATTGGTGATGCGCGGACCATGCGGCGGCGGCACCGCACAACGATCCTCGCGCAATGATGTGCGGTGCCTGTTGCGCAAACTCACCCGCATGCCGAATGGCGCGACAACATCGCGTTGCACCCCGCAGGCCGTCATTGCGCGTCATGGAAGATGATGCCGACCGTGTGGCGGTGGCCGCTTCGGATTCTGCTCACGCCATGGCGCAAGTTGACGCGGTAGACGCCGCGCGTTCCCTGCACGGGCCTGCCGTGGACGGCGAAGATCACCGCGTCGCCTTGTATCAGCGGCACCACTTCCGCGCGTGACTGCATGCGTGGTCGCTGTTCCGTCAGCACGAACTCGCCGCCCGTGAAATCCCGACCAGGTACCGACAGCAGGATAGCGACCTGAAGCGGAAAGACATGCTCGCCGTACAGGTCCTGATGAAGGCAGTTGTAGTCGTCGGGACCGTATTGCAGGATCAGCGGCGTCGGTCGTGTCTGTCCCGCCGTGTGGCAGCGATCGAGGAAAGTCCGGTGCTCTTTCGGATAGCGGACGTCAATCCCGAGTGCCTGGTTCCAGCGATTGGCTATCGGCGCGAGATGCGGGTAGAGCGTCGCGCGCAGCTCGGCGACGACCCCGGGCAGCGGGTACGCGAAGTACTTGTATTCGCCGCGCCCGAAGCCGTGCCGTGCCATCACGACGCGCGAACGATAGAGCGCATCCCGCGGATAGAGCGAGGCGAGCGCATCGCACTCGCTCGCGGAGATCAGGCCCGGTACTCGCGCACATCCGTAGCGATCGAGCTCGATATCGACGGCCGGCCAGTCGATTGCATCGACGCGTTGCGCGATGTCCGGCGATTCGACGGCAGGTTGCAGATTGGCGATATTCACGGGCGTACCTCGGTTCGTCAGCGTTGTGGTGCCGTACGATCGCGCGGAATATTCGCAAGCGTCGCGTGCACGGTCGAAGCCACGATGAAAGTTGATGAACCCAGTCTAGCGGCGCCCGTGTGCTGGCGCGCTCCAGATCTTGCTCTCCAATCCGGAAAGGCGGAAAAGGCAAGGACGTGGCACGGCCCCATCGAATGCCGAGAAGTGTCGAAGCGGAGAAGGGACGGAGATATTTTCCACGGCAGGCGACCGGCTTTCACCGGCCGCGTCCCGTTTACCCGATCAAGCCACTGACCGGAACAACCAGTAGAGCCCGCCTGCCAGCACGATTGACGCGGGCAGCGTCAGCACCCACGCGAGCACGAGGCTGCGCACCGTGCTCCACTGCAACCCGGATCCGTTCGCGGCCATCGTGCCCGCGACGCCCGACGACAGCACGTGCGTCGTCGACACGGGCAGCCCGTACACGTCGGCGGCGCCGATCGTCAGCATCGCGACGAGTTCGGCCGACGCGCCCTGCCCATACGTCAAATGCTGCTTGCCGATCTTCTCGCCGACGGTCACGACGATCCGCTTCCAGCCGACCATCGTGCCCAGGCCCAGTGCGATCGCGACGGCGACTTTCACCCACGTCGGAATGAACTTGGTCGCGTGGTCGAGTTGCTTGCGATAGTTGTCGATTGCGAGCTTGTCGTCGGCGGCGAGCGCCGGCTGCCCCGACTTCTCGATCAGGCGAATTGCTTCGGACACCAGATACATCGTGTTGCGCACGTTGTCGACGTCGCGTTGCGGCACCGCAGCCATCGACCCCGACACGCCGACCGCGGTCGCGAGCGACGTGGACAGCTGTTGCACTGCAGGCAGCACGGCGGGCGTCAGTTCACGATGCTGCACGTAGTGCTCGACGTCGGCGCGTGGGTTCGCGGACGGCGCGACGCCGTTCGTGTACTTCCCGAACGTCGCGGCAGCCTGGTTCGCGACGGCGACGAAGGTCTGCGATTCGGCCGGCGTGACGGCCTTGTTCAGCGCATACGCGGTCGGCACCGTACCGATCAGGATCAGCATGATGAGGCCCATCCCTTTCTGCCCGTCGTTCGATCCGTGCGCGAACGACACACCCGTGCAGGTCAGGATCAGCAGGCACCGAATCCAGAACGGCGGCGGTTGATCCCTCTGTGGCTCCTTGTACAGCTCGGGAACCCGCACGAGCGCTTTCAGCACGAGCAGCAGCAGTGACGCGCACAGGAAGCCGACGATCGGCGAAAACAGCAGCGACTTGCCGACACCGAGCGCCTGGCCCCAGTCGACGCCGCTCGTGCCGGATGGTCCGTGCATCAACTGGTTCATCAGGCCGACGCCGATGATCGACCCGATCAGCGTATGCGAGCTCGACGACGGTAGCCCGAAATACCAGGTCGCCAGGTTCCACATGATCGCGGCGATCAGCAGCGCGAACACCATCGCGAAGCCGGCGCCGCTTCCGACCTGCAGGATCAGTTCGACCGGCAGCAACTGCAGGATGCCGAACGCGACGGCGCCGCTCGAGACCATCACGCCGAGGAAGTTCCACATGCCGGACCAGATCACCGCGACGTTGGGCGTCAGCGAGTGGGTATAGATCACGGTGGCCACCGCGTTCGCGGTGTCGTGGAAGCCGTTGACGAATTCGAAGCCGAGCGCGATCAGCAGCGCGGCGCCGAGCATCAGGTACGGGAACAGCGATCCTTCGCGGACCGGCGACAGATCGGCGATCAGGTGCGTGGCGATATAGGCGGCGCCGAATGCGAGCACCAGCAGGAACACGGCATAGCCGACCTGCCTGGTGCGTGCGACTGAACCCGAATTGCTCGGTGCGGACGAAGCAGGATGATTCATGACGGCATCTCGTAAGGGAACCGCGTCCGATCCTAGCTTTCGCTAGCAGTCAGTTTGATGACAGTACGGATGACGAATCATGGTCTTACGGATGTGTAAGGGGAAGGCGCCGTGACGTCGTGACGCAACTTGCCGTGCAAGGCTCGCGTCGTCATCCATATAGTGAACACTCGCCTGCGCACCGACATGCGGCCGCCGGAAGTGCGCGGCGTGCGAGCGCGGCTAGCGCAGCATGCGTGGCGCGCTCCATGTCGATTCGCGCGCCAGCGCGACGAATGCGGCCAGATAGTCGATCGACGCATCCGCCTCGCGGATGCCGAGGAAGATCTGTTTCGCAATGCCCTTCTTGCCGAGCTTGACCGGCACGACCGGCATCCGGTCCGCGTATTCATCGGCAAGCCACCTCGGCAGCGCGGCCACGCCGCGCCCGCTCGCCACCATCTGCAGCATGATGTCGGTCGTCTCGATCGACTTGTGGCGTCTCGGCACGATGCCGGCCGGCGTCAGGAACTGGTTGTAGATGTCGAGCCGGTCGGTCTCGACCGGGTAGGTGATCAGGACCTCGTCGGTCAGCTGCTCGGGCGTCACGTAGTCGGCGTTCGCGAACCGATGCGCGTCCGCGACCACCAGCACCTGCTCGTAATCGAACACGGGATCGAAGCGCAGCCCCGGCTTGTTCAGCGGATCGGGCGTCACGAGCACGTCGATGTCATGGCCGAACAGCGCGCCGATGCCGCCGAACTGGAAGCGCTGCTTCACGTCGACGTCGACGTCCGGCCAGCGCGACAGATACGGCGACACGACCTTCAGCAGCCACTGGTAGCACGGATGACACTCCATACCGATGCGCAGCGTGCCGCGCTCGCCCTTCGCGTACTGCTTCATCCGCTCCTCGGCGAGGTCGAACTGCGGCAGCAGCCGGTTCGCCAGCTTCAGCAGATACTGCCCGCCCTGCGTGAGCCGCAGGCCGCGTCCTTCCCGGTCCCAGATCGGCGTGCCGAGCTGCTGCTCGATTTTCCGGACGGTATGGCTGAGCGCCGATTGCGTGAGATGCAGCGCATTGGCGGCCGCGGTCAGCGAGCCCTGGCGCTCGACTTCGCGGATCACGACGAGATGGAATCGTTCCAGCATGGAGATCGTTCACCCGGCAGATACATGAACAGATTTAATGGATGAATGAAATAATGCCATTTTATTTCATGGGATGAAATCCCTATGATGGCTGCCGGATCTTCAATTTCTTCTGGATGGCAGCTTCATGGTTACAACACACAACCTCGGTTTTCCGCGCATCGGCGCGAAGCGCGAACTCAAGTTCGGTCTCGAACGCTACTGGAAGGGTGAATCGTCGCGCGACGAACTGAAGGCACTCGGCGCCGAACTTCGCCAACGCCACTGGAACGACCAGCGCGACCTCGATCTCGTACCGATCGGCGATTTCGCGTTCTACGATCAGGTGCTCGACATGAGCTTCACGCTCGGCAACCTGCCGAAACGCGTGCAGGACTTCCATGGCGATGCGCTCGACAACTATTTCCGCGTCGCGCGCGGCCGTTCGGCGCAGTCGGCGGAAGAACACGCGGCATGCTGCGGCGGTGTCGCGGCCGGTGAAATGACGAAGTGGTTCGACACGAACTATCACTACATCGTGCCGGAGTTCCACGCGGACACGAACTTCTCGCTCGATCCGTCGCGCCTGCTCCAGCAACTGGCGGAAGCGCAGGCGCAGGGCGTCGCCGCGAAGCCGGTGATTCTCGGCCCCGTCACGTATCTGTGGCTCGGCAAGGCGAAGGACGATTCCGATCGCCTCGCGCTGCTGCCGAAGTTGCTGCCGGTATATGGTGCGCTGCTCGACACGCTGACCGCGCAGGGTGTCGAATGGGTGCAGATCGACGAACCGATCCTCGTCACCGAGCTCGACGCCGAATGGCGCCTGGCGCTGCGCACCGCGTACGACGCGCTCGAGACGCGCCGCATCAAGCTGCTGCTCGCGACATACTTCGGACAGCTCAAGGAAAACCTGACGCTCGCGGTCTCGCTGCCGGTCGACGGCCTGCACATCGATGCGATCAACGCCCGCGACGAAATCGATGCACTCGTGCGCGAACTGCCGGCCGACCGCGTGCTGTCGGTGGGCGCGATCAACGGCCGCAACATCTGGAAGACGGACTTGAACGCGACGCTCGACTGGCTCGAACCGCTCGCGAAGCGACGGGGCGATCGCCTGTGGCTCGCACCGTCGTGCTCGCTGTTGCATGTGCCGGTCGATCTCGCGAACGAGGAGAAGCTCGACGCGGAGATCCGTGCATGGCTCGCGTTCGCGCTGCAGAAGCTCGACGAACTGAAGGTGCTCGCGACCGCGCTGAACGAAGGCCGCGACAAGGTGACCGACGCGCTCGCCGCGAACGCCGCCGCGATCGAAGCACGCCGTCGCTCGCCGCGCGTGAACAACCCGGCGGTGAAGGCCGCGATCGCGCGCATCGACGCGCAGCTCGGCAATCGCGCGAGCCCGTACACGCAGCGCGCGCCGAAACAGTCCGCGCGCCTGAACCTGCCGGCGTTCCCGACGACGACGATCGGCTCGTTTCCCCAGACCGCCGAGATTCGCCTGGCGCGCAGCCAGTTCAAGGCCGGCGCGCTGGATGAAGCCGGTTACCGCGAGGCGATGCAGGCGGAAATCGCGCGCAGCGTGCGCGAGCAGGAGTCGCTCGAGCTCGACGTGCTGGTGCATGGCGAAGCCGAACGCAACGACATGGTCGAATACTTCGGCGAGCAGCTCGACGGCTACGCATTCAGTCAATTCGGCTGGGTGCAGTCGTACGGTTCGCGCTGCGTGAAGCCGCCGATCCTGTTCGGCGACATCAGCCGCCCGAAGGCGATGACGGTCGAATGGATCGCGTATGCGCAGTCGCTGACGAACAAGCCGATGAAGGGCATGCTGACCGGCCCGGTGACGATCCTGAATTGGTCGTTCGTGCGCGACGACCAGCCGCGTTCGGTGTCGTGCTACCAGCTCGCGCTCGCGATCCGCGACGAAGTGCTCGATCTCGAGAAGGCCGGCGTGCGCGTGATCCAGATCGACGAGGCGGCGCTGCGCGAAGGACTGCCGCTGCGCCGCGCGCAATGGGGCGAGTACCTGGAGTGGGCGGTCGAGTCGTTCCGCATCACCGCGAACGGCGTGCAGGACGATACGCAGATCCATACGCACATGTGCTATTCGGAGTTCAACGACATCATCGCGTCGATCGCCGACATGGACGCGGACGTGATCACGATCGAGACGTCGCGGTCGGACATGGAGCTGCTCGACGCGTTCGACAGCTTCAGGTATCCGAACGAGATCGGGCCGGGCGTGTACGACATCCACTCACCGAACATCCCGACGCAAGATCATATCGTCGGCCTGATGAGGAAGGCGGCCGAGCGGATTCCGGCGGAGCGCCTGTGGGTGAACCCGGACTGCGGGCTGAAGACGCGCCAGTGGGCGGAAGTGATTCCGGCGCTGACGAACATGGTCGCCGCCGCGAAGACGCTGCGCAGCCAGGTGCGATAACGCGCGAACGCGGGGTGAATGTCGTCGCGATCGACGATCGGGCGGCATAAACGGCGGCCCGCATGTCGCGATGAGCGTTTGGGGACGTTGCGGCGTACCGCGGTACGCCCATGCAAACGGGCAGGCGATGTCGCCTGCCCGTTGCGTGGGGTTACGCGGTGCGTGCGCCGCGCGGCAACGCTTCGTCCGCCTTGCCGGGCGCGCCGGCATCGTCGATGCTGACGCGGCGCGAGATCAGCCACACGCACACCGACGACAGCACGGCGGCGCTCGTGTACTGAATCGCGAGCGGCCACCATTGCGGCGCGGTGTTCTGTGCGATCAGCGTGGCGACGAGCGGCGTGAGGCCGCCGGCGATCGCACCGCACACCTGGTACGCGATCGAGATCGCCGTGCAGCGGATGCGCGCGATGAAGATGCCGCTGACGAAACCCGCGACCACCGAGTAGTAGCCGGATTCCGCGAGCGTCGCGAGGCCGACGCCGACCGTGATCGACAACGGCGTGCCCATGTGCACGAGCGGCAGCATCACGAACGGCACGATCGCGGCCCAGGCGCCGGTGATCAGCAACACGCGCGTCGTGCCGAAGCGTTGCGCGATGAACGCGGCGGCGAGCTGCACGACGAACTGCAGCACAGCGACGATCGTCATGCAATGCAGCACCATCGACCGGTCGAGCGACAGGAACTGCGTCGCGTAGCTGATCATGAAGATGTTGCTGAAATACACGCCGGCGATTCCGTACACGTTCGCGCCGATCGCGAGCAGCAGCAGCGGCCAGTACTTGAGCGCCTCGCGCACCGGGTTCTGCGCGGTGTTGCCGCTCTTCCTGACTTCCTCGAACTCGGGCGACTCGGACACGCTCGCGCGGATCACGAAGCCGACCGCCAGCAGCACGGCGCTCGCGAGGAACGGCACGCGCCAGCCCCAGCTCATCATGTCGTCCTTCGACAGCGTGCTGATCGCGCCGAACGCGAGCATCGACAGGATCAGGCCGCTCGCGCTGCCGAGCTGCGCGAACGACGCGAAGAACGTGCGCTTGCCTTCGGGCGCATGCTCGCCGGCGAGCAGCACCGCGCCGCCCCATTCGCCGCCGACCGCGATGCCTTGCAGCACGCGCATCAGAACCAGCAGGATCGGTGCGATCACGCCGGCCTGCGCATGGGTCGGCAGCAGGCCGATCGCGACCGTCGACACGGCCATCAGCATCAGCGTCGCGAGCAGCGAGCGCTTGCGGCCGAAGCGGTCGCCGAGATAGCCGAACATCACGCCGCCGAGCGGCCGCGCGAAGAAGCCGACCGCGAACGAGCCGAACGACGCGAGCAGGCTGACGAAACGGCTTTCGCCGGGAAAGAACAGCGGGCCGAACACGATGGCGGCGGCGGTCGCGTAGCTATAGAAGTCGTACCATTCGATCGTGGTGCCGACGAATGAAGCGAGCGCCGCCCGCTTCGGTTGCTTGATGGCAGTCCCCATCTGTTATGTGCTCCTCTGGAATCCTCTGATTTGGAATAGGCCGTGCGCCGGGATCAGTCGCGGTACGCGACGCCGGGCAGCACGCACAGCAACTCGTAGGCGAGGTTCGCGCCGAGCAGGGCCGTGGTGCCGAACGGGTCGTACGGCGGCGCGACTTCGACGAGATCGCAACCGACGATGTTCAGCCCTTTCGCGCCGCGGATGATCTCGAGCGCCTGCGGCACCGTGAGGCCCGCGATTTCCGGCGTGCCGGTGCCCGGCGCGTAGGCCGGATCGATGCCGTCGATGTCGAAGCTGATGTAGACGGGCGTGTCGCCGATGCGCGCGCGCACTTCTTCCATCAGCGGGGCGAGCGACTTGTTCCAGCATTCCTCGGCCTGGACCACGCGAAAGCCCTGCTCGCGACACCAGTCGAAATCCTCGGCTGCGTAGCCGGTGCCGCGCAGGCCGATCTGCGTGACCTTGTCGCCGTGCAGCAGGCCTTCCTCGACCGCGCGGCGGAACGGCGTGCCGTGCGCGATCTTTTCGCCCATCATCGTATCGTTCACGTCGGCGTGTGCATCGACGTGGATCAATGCAACCTTGCCGTGCTTGCGGTGGATCGCGCGCAGGATCGGCAGCGCGATCGTGTGGTCGCCGCCGAGCGTGATCGGCTTGCAGTCGTGCGCGAGAATCGCGTCGTACGCGGTCTCGATGCGCGCGATGGAATCGTGCAGGTTGTACGGGTTGATCGCGACGTCGCCGATGTCGGCGATCTGAAGCGAATCGAACGGCGCGGCGCGCGTGGCCATGTTGTACGGGCGCAGCAGCACCGATTCCGTGCGGATCTGGCGCGGGCCGAAGCGTGCGCCGGTGCGATTGGAGGTGCCGAGGTCGAACGGCACGCCGACGAAACACGCGTCGAGGCCGGCGGCGCTCGCCACGTGCGGCAGGCGCATCATCGTCGCGATGCCGCCGCTGCGCGGCATTTCATTGCCGCCGAGCGGCTGGAAATGGGTGTGGTCGTTCATGGGCTTGTCTCTTCCGATGTGGGGTTGCCGTATCATTCGACGCGGCCTGGCGCATAGTTTTACGCGTCCGACCGGAAAGAAGAATGCGAAGATATCGACGTAAACATCGATTTTCATCGATGTATGGAAGGGGAATAGCGTGCTGGGGAATCTGTCGACCCTCGATCTGCGGTTGATCCGCGTGTTTCTCGCGGTCACGGACGCGGGCGGCGTGTCGGCCGCGCAGGCGATGCTGAACGTCGGCCAGTCGACGATCAGCGCGCAACTGTCGTCGCTCGAGACGCGGCTCGGCTACCGGCTCTGCGAGCGCGGCCGCAGCGGCTTCCGGCTCACGCCGAAGGGCGAGCGGTTCCACGCGATGAGCCGCAAGCTGCTCGCCGCGCTCGACGAATTCGGGATGGCCGCGCGTCACATGGACCGCCAACTCGTCGGTACGCTGAATATCGGCCTGATCGGCCATACGCCGGTCAGCCAGAACGCGCGGATCGCGGAGGCGATCGCCGCGTTCCGCACGCGCGACCAGGCCGTGCGCTTCTCGATTTCGGTGCGCGCGCCGGGCGATCTCGAGGAAAAACTGCTGAGCGGCGAGATCCAGATCGCGGTCGGCTACTTCTGGCATCGCGTGCCGACGCTGCACTACACGCCGCTGTTCATCGAGCGGCAGGTCGCATACTGCGGCCGCGGCCATCCGCTGTTCGAACGCGCCGGCGCGCTGACGCCAGCCGACGTCGCGGGATTCGAATGGGCCTGGCGCTCGTATCCGCTGCCGGAGGCGCAGATGTCGACCACGCCCGATCGCGTGACCGCGACCGCCGACAACATGGAGGCGGTCGCGCTGCTGATCCTGTCAGGCCATCACCTCGGCTATCTGCCGCAGCACTTCGCGGCGCCGTATGTCGCGCAAGGGCTCCTCGCGCCGCTCAGCCCGGATCGGCTGCATTACGAGGTCACGTTCCATATGGTCGTGGCGCGCGACGGGCGCGGCGATCCGCTCGTCGAAGCGTTTCTCGAGGATCTCGAGCGCGCGCACCAGTCGCCCGACATCGTGTGAACCCGCGTGCGGCCGGGCAACGCCGGCACTGTGGACGAATGTCACGCCGGAGCGGGCCGCGGCCTGCGTCACGGCACCGGCAACCCCGCGTCATGCTTCACCTCCCGTAGCGACAGCGCCGATTCGATCGACGTGACGCCCGGCAGCATCCGCAGCGAGTCGCGCAGGAACGTGCCGTAGTCGTCGAGATCGCGCGCGACCACCTGCAGCAGGTAGTCGGCCGTGCCCGCGACGTTGTGGCACGCGAGGATCCGCTCGATGCCGAGCACTTCCCGTTCGAACCGGTCGGCGACCTTGCGGTCGTGCGTCGCGAACCGCACGAGCACGAACGCGACGACGCCGAAGCCGAGCGCCTGGCGTGACAGCTGTGCGCGGTAGCGCTCGATGTAGCCGTCGTTTTCGAGACGTTTCAGGCGCCGCGCGCACGGCGTTTCGGATAGGCCGACGGAATCGGCGAGGCGCGCGATCGGCAGGCGGCCGTCGCGCTGCACCGCGGCGAGAATCGCGCGATCGGTTTTGTCGAGTTCGGTCATGTTGGCGGAATCCGTGTCTGGATTCCATGATTGTGGCGGATTCCGCTATGGATCGCCAATCCTGAGCCAAAGATGGCCAATAATCCCTCCACCTCCAGCGGCAACATATCGTCATTGAGGGACGGGGGCAGACCATGATTTCCACGCATTTGCTGTTGATTTATCTCGCCGCGCTGGCGGCCATCTACGCGGTGCCCGGGCCCGACATGGCGCTCGTGCTGCAGACCAGCATCGGCCGCGGCGTGCGCCCGGGCATGGCGGCGGCGGCAGGCCTTTCGCTGTCACGCACCGCGCACGTGACACTCTCCGCGTGCGGCGTCGCGGCGCTGATCCGCAGCGCGCCGTGGCTGTACGAAGCGATCCGTTACGGCGGCGCGCTTTATCTCGCGTACGTCGCGATCCAGGTGTTCCGCTCGCCGGTGTTCGCACTCGGCGACGGCGACGAGGCGGCCTCGGACGAACTGCGGCAGTCTTTCTTCAAGGGGCTGCTGACGAACCTGCTGAATCCGAAGGCGCTGCTGTTCTGCTCGGTGCTGCTGCCGCAGTTCGTGCGGCCCGAGGCCGGGCCCGTCGTGTGGCAGATGTTCGAGCTCGGCGCGCTGCTGGTCGCGGCCGGCGTGTGCTTCGACCTCGCATGCGTGTTCGGCGCGTCGCGCATCGCGGCGTGGATGCGCGCGCATCCGCTCGCGCAGACGGTCCAGCGCTGGACGTTTTCCGCTGCGCTGATCGGGTTCGCGCTGCGGCTGTCGATGGATTGAGCCGCATCGCTGCCGTGCGGGTCGACGGGCCGCGCGACAGCGATACGACGATCGACGGAGGCCGCGTGCAATGCCGGCCTTCGCGCCCATGCCCCGCCGCAGAAGGGCGTGCGCGCAAATCGTCTGACTGATCTAAACTCCCTTTAACTTCGCGCATTCGCGAACCGACTGACCGAACGGAACCGACTTCCGCCGGCTATGTCCGATTTCCTGGCTGTTCCGTGCAACGCGGTACCAAGGAGGGTCAGAACATGGCAAGGCATCTTCACGCCGACCGTGAACCCCGAATCGTCCCCGAGTCCAAGTGCCTCGGCCCGTGCGATCCGGCAGAACGCATCCACGTCACGATCATGTTGCGGCGGCAGGAAGAAGGGCAACTCGATACGTTGGTCCACCAGCTCGCCACCGGCGACGCACAGGCGAAACCGCTGTCGCGCGAAGCCTTCGCGCAGCGTTTCTCCGCCCATTCCGACGACATCCGCAAGACCGAGGACTTCGCGCGTCGTCATCAGTTGACGGTCGATCGCGTCGATCCGGTCGAAAGCGTCGTCGTGCTGTCGGGCACGATCCAGCAGTTCGAAGCGGCATTCAGCGTGAAGCTCGAGCGTTTCGAGCATCGTTCGATCGGTCAGTACCGCGGCCGCTCGGGCCCGATCGCGCTGCCGGACGAGCTCGGCGACGCCGTCACGGCCGTGCTCGGCCTCGACAGCCGCCCGCAGGCGCGGCCGCACTTCCGGCTGCGTCCGCCGTTCAGGCCCGCGCGCGGCGCCACGAGCGTCACGTTCACGCCGATCCAGCTAGCGTCGCTGTACGGTTTTCCGGCCGGCGACGGCGCCGGGCAGTGCATCGCGATCGTCGAACTCGGCGGCGGCTATCGCGCGGCCGATATCCAGCAGTATTTCCGCGGGCTCGGCATCGACACGCCGCCGACGCTCGTCGACGTCAACGTCGGCACCGGCCGCAACGCGCCGACCGGCGACGCGAACGGCCCGGACGGTGAAGTCGCGCTCGACATCGAGATCGCCGGTGCGATCGCGCCGGCCGCGAAGATCGCGGTCTATTTCGCGCCGAACAGCGACGCGGGCTTCATCCAGGCCGTCAACGCGGCCGTCACCGACAAGACCAACAGACCGTCGGTGATTTCGATCAGCTGGGGCGGGCCGGAAGCGATCTGGCAGGCGCAGTCGGCGCAGGCGTTCAACCGTGTGTTGCAGGCGGCCGCCGCGCAGGGCATCACCGTGTGCGCGGCGTCGGGCGACAGCGGCTCGGGCGACGGGTTGCAGGACGGCACCGATCACGTCGACTTCCCCGCGTCGAGCCCGTATGTGCTCGGCTGCGGCGGCACGCAGCTCGATGCGCTGCCCCGGCAGGGCATCCGCGGCGAAGTCACGTGGAACGACGAGGCGGCCGGTGGCGGCGCGGGCGGCGGCGGCGTCAGCACGCTGTTCGACCTGCCGGCATGGCAGCAAGGATTGAAGGTTGCGCTCGCCGACGGCAGCAGCGTGCCGCTCGCGAAGCGCGGCGTGCCGGACGTCGCCGGCGATGCGTCGCCGCAGACGGGCTACGAGGTGTCGATCGCGGGCACGCCCGCGGTGATGGGTGGCACGAGCGCCGTCGCGCCGTTGTGGGCCGCGCTGATCGCACGGATCAACGCGGCGGCAGGCGCATCGGCCGGCTGGATCAATCCGGCGCTGTACAAGAATCCGGGCGCGCTGCGCGACATCACCAAAGGCTCGAACGGCACGTATGCAGCCGCGTCCGGCTGGGATGCATGCACGGGCCTCGGTAGCCCCGACGGCGCGAAACTCGCGGCAATCCTCGGGCGCAAGCCGTCGAGCTGACACGCCGGCACCGGCCTTTCCACGCGACGCGGGTTTCCTGCCCGCGTCTTTTTTCACCTCCAGGAGCAGCACGATGGGCATCGATTCCGCATCCTCCGGCGGCGTGTATCCGCTGCATCACGGCGACCACAATTCGCATGGCGTGCCGCCGACCATCAATCCGGTCGCGCTGAGCCACGGCCGCGACCAGCCGTTCTTCGATCCGGTCGCGTACGGCAACGGCCCCGACGACTCGGTCACCGACACGACCGAAGCGGCCGCGATCACGCACCATACGATCCTGATCGACGGCAAGCGCATCGCGTACACGGCGACGGCCGGCCATCTCGTGACGGTCGACCCGAGCAGTTCGCTGCCGGCCGCGAAGATCTTCTACGTCGCGTTCACGGCCGACGGCGCGAAGGAGGAGACGAGGCCCGTCACGTTCTTCTACAACGGCGGGCCCGGGTCATCGTCGGTGTTCGTGCTGCTCGGCTCGTTCGCGCCGAAGCGCATCAAGACCTCGATGCCGGGATTCACGCCGCCCGCGCCGTACCAGATGGAAGACAATCCGGACAGCATGATCGACCACAGCGACCTGGTGTTCATCAACCCGGTCGGCACCGGCTATTCGGCGGCCGTCGCGCCGAACAAGAACCGCAATTTCTGGGGCGTCGACCAGGATGCGAATTCGCTGAAGCAGTTCATCAAGCGCTACCTGACGAAGAACAACCGCTGGAATTCGCCGAAATACCTGTTCGGCGAGTCGTACGGCACCGCGCGCAGCTGCGTGCTCGCGTACAAGCTGCACGAGGACGGCGTCGACCTGAACGGCGTCACGCTGCAGTCGTCGATCCTCGACTACCGGCAGGCCGGCAACCCGGTCGGCGCGCTGCCGACCGCCGCAGCGGACGCGTGGTATCACAAGAAGCTCGGCGTCACGCCCGCGCCGACCGATCTCGGCACGTTCGTCGAGGAAGTCGCGCAGTTCGCGCGTACCGATTACCTGACCGCATTGCGCAACGTGCCGCATGCCGATCCGGCCGCCGTGCGGAAGCTGTCGGGTTACACGGGCATCGACGCCGCGACGCTGCAGACCTGGGGGCTCGACATCGCGGGCTACGACGCGCGTGGCAATTCGCTGTTCCTGACGACGCTGCTGCACGCGCAGGGGCTGGCGCTCGGGTCGTACGACGGCCGCGTGACCGGGATCTCGTCGGGCATCGCCGGCAAGATCGATCCGAACTCGGGCGGCAACGATCCGACGATGACGGCCGTGACCGGCGTCTACACGGCGATGTGGAACAGCTACCTGAACGAGCAGTTGAAGTTCACGTCGAATTCCGCGTTCACGGACCTGAACGACCAGGCGTTCCAGAACTGGGACTTCAGCCACATCGATCCGACCGGCGCGCAGCAGGGTATCGATGCGAAGGGGAACGTGATCCTCTATACGGCCGGCGATCTCGCCGCGGTGATGGCGCTGAACGTCGACCTGAAGGTGCTGTCGGCGAACGGCCTCTACGATTTCGTCACGCCGTTCTACCAGACCGTGATCGACCTGCAGCAGATGCCGCTCGAGGATCAGAAGGTGCGGCAGAACCTGTCCGCGCGCTTTTATCCGTCGGGGCACATGGTGTATCTCGACGGCGGTTCGCGCACCGCGCTCAAGCGCGATCTCGCGACGATGTACGACGCGACGGTCAGCGATACGGGCGCGCGGATGCGGATTCGTGCACTGCAGGCGAAGAAGACGGGCGGGCACGCGTAGCGTCGCCCGTCGTGCATGTGCCGCGCGTAACCGCGAGGTTCGCGCGGCACGGCATGGTGCGGCGGCGACGGGGCCGGCTTATGCGGCCGGCTTACGCGGCCGGCCAGTCGAACGGCGTGTACGGCAGCGCGCGCTTGTGGCGCGAGCCGTCGTAGAAGCGCAGCACCGTTTCGTACACGCTGTCGGCCACGGGTTTGCCTTCGAGGAAATCGTCGATCTCGTCGTAGGTGACGCCATACGCGTGCTCGTCGGGGCGCAGCGGACGCAGTTCCTCGAGGTCGGCCGTCGGCACCTTCATCACGATCAGTTCGTCGCCGCCCAGCGCGCGGGCGACCGCACGCACGCGGCGCTTGCTCAGGCCGGCGAGCGGCAGCACGTCCGCGCCGCCGTCGCCGAACTTCGTGAAGAAACCCATCAGCGATTCGGCCGCGTGGTCGGTGCCGATCACGATGCCGCGCCGCGCGCCGGCGACCGCATACTGCGCGATCATGCGCTCGCGTGCCTTGATGTTGCCGTGCACGAAATCCTGCTGTGCCGGGTTTTCGAACGCGTGGCCGGAGGCGACGAGCGATGCGAGCATCGCGTCGGCCGCCGGCTTCACGTCGACCGTGAACGTCTCGTCCGCGCGCACGAACGCGAGCGCGCGCTGTGCATCGGCTTCGTCGTTCTGCACGCCGTTCGGCAAGCGCATCGCGATGAAGCGGGCGTCGTAGCCGTCGGCGCGCAGCCGTTCGACCGCCAGTTGCGCGAGCCGCCCGGCCGTTGACGAATCGACGCCGCCGCTGATGCCGAGCACGTAGGTCCGCAAGCCGGTCGAACGAAGGTACTGCGCGAGGAAGTCGACGCGGCGGGCGATTTCGGCATCGACGTCGAATTGCGGGGCGACGTTCAGTTCGGCAATGATCGCGCGTTGGCGGCTGGCGTAATCGGCGGATGTCATGGAGGGTGGTTCCGGAACGAAATGCAAGGCGCTCATCATAAGCGCAATCGCTGCCCGGCGCCGCGCCGGGCATGCGATCCGGCGGCCGCGCGTTGCATCGGCGAGACGCGTTGCATCGTCATGGGGCAGCGCGCGGGGCGGCGGGGTCCGGCGTGCACGCGGATGCCTCGTTTCGATGCATGAAAGGGGCGCGATGAGGAGGCTCTCTGCTGCCGCTCGCCCGCGTCAGCGCCGCGCGAGCACGACGCCCACCAGCGCGAGCCCGAAGCCGGCGAGCTGGACGGCCGCGAGTGTTTCGCCGAACAGCAAGTAGCCCTGCAGCGCGGCGAGCGGCGGCGCGAGGAACAGCAACGACGTCGCGCGCGCGGCGTTGCCGCGCCGCAGCATCCACATCAGCATCGTGACCGCGCCGCCGGACAGGAGCACGATGCCCCACACGAGCGAGATCCACAGCGCCGGCGCGCCGATCCAGCGCGTTTCGTGCAGCAGCACGACGAAGACCGCCGCGACGATCGCCGCGCCCAGGTTCTGCACGGCGACGGCCGTGCGCAGGTCGTTCTGCGCGAGCTTGCCCTTCTGATACAGCGAGCCGGCGGTGATCGAGCCGACCGACAGGATCGACACGGCCACGACGAACCACGCGGGCGCAGCGCCCGGCAGCGGCGCGACGCCGCCCGCCACTTTCGGCGCGAGCACGAGCGCGACGCCGGCGAGGCCGAGCGCCATCCCGAGCCAGCCGCGCGCGGGCAGGCGCTCATTGAACAGCGGCACCGCGAGCACGGCGGTGGCGAGCGGCTGCAGCGCGCCGAGCAACGCCATCACGCCCGCATTCAGTCCCTGCGCGACGGCCCAGTAGCTGGCGCCGAGATAGACGCCTTGCAGCAGCGCGCCCGCGATCAGGTGGCGCGGCCATTCGCGGCGGGCCGGCCACGGCGCGCGCGCGGCGAGCGCCACCGCGCCGAACAGCACGGCCGTGCCGGCGAAACGCGCGAGCAGGAACAGGTTCGGATCGGCGTACGGCTTGATTGCCCGGGCGACGATGAAGCCGGTGGACCACAGCGCGACGAAAGCCGCGGCGACGAGCGAGTTAAACATGCATGGCGGGCCGCGATACGGCCGGACGAATCGTGAAGTCGGCCAGTATCGGCGGAACCGGAGCCGCCGTCTTGTCGGATTTTGCATTCGCCTGTGGCGCGAGCGCGGCGGCCATTCCGTTACCGGCCGGCCAGATGAAGGTGCTGCGGCATGAAAGCGCGCCGTGGCGCGCGGAAAGGACGGAGGATCAGTCGAGCGAGAACGTGTCGAGCGGCTGGTTTGCGCGAGCGTCGGTCGCGAAGCGCGCGGCGAGCTGTTCGTACAGCCGGCGCGCCTCGTCGAGCGTCAGGTCGATCCAGTACGGATCGCCCGCGCCGTCGTTGAGTCGTTCTGGCGAAAACTGGATTTCGAGCACACTGCCTTTGCGATACATTGCGCAAGCCCCTTGATGGTCTGTCGTTCGGCGAAACGCAGAGTGTAGCAACCGCTTGCCGTGCCGATTCGCGCGCATCGGGCAATACAGAATTTCGCTTTCGTGAAACGCGCCGACCGCCAGCCGCGCCGCCGTCAAATGGCGGTCAAACGGCCGTAATACAATGGTCGGCTTACCCATTACCAGTCGCCTCGGGCGCATTGCGATGCTGGCGGAACAACGTCATCAATACATTCTGTCGGAGCTCGGACGATCGGGCGCGCTGTCGGTCGCCGAACTCGTGCGCTCGCTCGACGTATCGCGCGAGACGATCCGGCGCGATCTGAATGCGCTCGCGGCGCGCGGCCTGCTCGTGATGACGCACGGCGGCGCGCTGGCGGCGGACCGCCGCGAGCCGAGCCTGTCCGAGCGTGAAGCGGCGAACGCCGAAGCGAAGCGCACGATCGGGCGACGCGCGGCCGAATTCGTACCCGACGACGCATCGGTGCTGATCGACTCGGGCAGCACGCCGCATGCGGTCGCGCTCGCGCTGGCCGACCGGCACCGGCTGTCGATCTACACGAACGACTGGCGCACGGCATTCGTGCTCGCGCGGCGCAACGGCAATCGCGTGACGCTGCTCGGCGGCGAACTGTCCGACGACGAGGACGCGACGTTCGGGCTCGATACGATCCAGCAGCTCGCGCAATACCATGTCGATTTCGCGTTCGTCGGCGCGGGCGGCATCACGTCGGACGGCGACTGCACCGACTATTCGCGGCTCGCCGCCGAAGTGCGCAGCCGGATGATCGCGGCGGCCGGCACGGCGATCATCGTCGCCGACCATTCGAAGTTCGGCCGCGTGACGCCGGTGCGGATCAACGGCACATCGGCCGCGCGCTACCTCGTCACCGAGCGCGCGCCGGACAAGGCCGTGCGCCGCGCGCTGACCGCACGCGGCATCGAGCTGCTCGTGTGCGACTGACGCGGGTCCGACATACAAGGTTCATCGAACCGTCATCGCGCGGGAAGAACCACCGTCAACACTGACTCATTCATCTCGACCGGGCCGCCCGGCAGGAGCAACGAATGACCGTCAGCGTACGCAGTTATCTTTCCCCGACCCTCGTCCTGCTTGCCTTCGACTGGCCCGATGCGGCATCGCGCACGGACTTCCTCGGCTTCGCGATCCGGCGTACGCCGGGCTTCTGGTCGGCCGACGGCAAGACGCGGGCGCCGAACAGCTGGCTGCCGAACCGGCTCACGTTCGACGGCCCGGCCGCCGACACGCAGGGCGACGCACCGACCGACCAGGCGCCGATCCAGAAATTCATGTGGTGGGACGCGCGCATCGATCCGCAGGACCGCGACGCGTCGTTCCGCTATGACGTCTATCCGGTCGTCGGCACGCCGGAGCACCTGCAGGTGCTCGATGCGGAGGCCGGCGTGTGCGATGTCGTGCTGCCCGCGCACGTCGTGGACGGTGTCGGCACGTGGTTCAACCGTGCGGTCGTCAGCTCGCAGGCGTTCGCGAAGCAGGTCGCGGCACTGGGTCTCGCGCCGGATGCCGCGCCGAGCGCGGACCAGGCACTGAAGCTGCGCACGTGGCTCGCGAACGACATGGAGCAGGTGTTCGCGGCGATGCTCGACCCCGCGTCGCGCGCGGTGTCGGCCGTCTATCACCTGACGGACACGCTGTGGGCGCTGCCCGCTTTCGAGGCGTTCGGACGGCGGCACGGCGAAGCGTCGCTCGCGATCGTCTACGACGCGCACACGACCGCGCGCAAGGGCAAGCCGCCGCTGCCGTCGCCGAACCAGCCGGCCGTCGACGCGCTGCAGGGCCTCGCGACGCTCGCGCCGCGCGACCAGACGCACATCATGCACGACAAGTTCATCGTGACCGACGCACCGGCAAATGTGGCAACCGCGGTGACGCCCGCGCGCGTGCTGACCGGTTCCGCGAACTTCACGACCGAAGGGCTGACGGAGCAGGCGAACGTGCTGCACGCATTCGATTCGCCGGCGCTCGCGGCGCTGTACAACGCGCGTGCGCACGCGCTGGCCGCGAATCCGCCGATCGCGGAGACGGCGAAGTTGTCGGCGGGCTGGTCGGCGCCGATGACGATCGGCAGCGCGCAGGTGCGCGTCGCGTTTTCGCCGGAGCCGGCGGGGCAGCGCACCGAGATCGATACGATCGTCGCCGCGATCGCGGCCGCGAAGCATTCGGTGTCGTTCTGCCTGTTCATGCCGACCGACGCTGCGCTGCGCGACGCATGCTTTGCAGCCGGCGATCGCGGCCTGATGATGTTCGGCCTGGTGAACCGCATCAACGTCGGCAGCGCGACGAAGGCCGATGCCGCGCAGCACGACGGGCAGTCGCTCGATGCGGCGACGCTCGCGAACCTCGAGCTTTATCATCGCCAGCGCGATCGGCGCGACGTGATCGATGCCGCGTATTTTTCGCCGGCGACGGTGCCGAAGGGTTTCGAGCCGGAGCTGCGCCTCTTTCCGGGCGAGCCGGCGCCGGCGTATCCGCCGGTCGTGATCCACCACAAGTTCATCGTGATCGATGCGGAAGGCGCGAACCCGATCGTCTATACGGGCTCGGCGAACATGAGCCGCAACTCCGAGCAATACAACGACGAGAACCTGCTCGAGATTCGCGACACGCGGATCGCGGCGATCTATCTCGCGGAATTCCTGCGGCTCTACGAGCACTACCGCGCGCGGGCGCTGTCGATCGAGACGAAACGGCATGGCGCCGGTGCGCATCGGCAACTCGCGCTCGCGCCGGATTCGAGCTGGGCGAAGAAATATTACGTGGCGGGAAGCCCGGAAGAGAAGGCGCGGATCGCGCTGGCGTCGACCGTGCCGACGGACTCGCCCGCGACGCACGCGCGGCGTGAGGCGGCCTGAATGAGCGTGCCGCGTGCGTCCGGCTCATGCCGGTTGCACGCGGCGCGGCGACGTTCGGGAGATGTGCCGGACGGCGAGTGGCGTGATCGCCAGCCGGCCTTCGGGCGGAATCGCGCGGTGTGCCTACGCGGCGACGTAGCGCAGCACGGAGTCGGTGATCGTCTCGCGATGTCGCGCGCGCAGCCGCGGCGCCGACGGATCGCGGCCGAACGCGGCGCCGAACGTATAACGGTTCGACACGCGGTGGAAGCAGAACGAGCTGATCAGCAGATGCAGGTCGAACGCGTCGATGTCCTTGCGGAAGGCGCCGCTCGCCGCACCGCGCTCGAGCAGTTCCTCGAGCGTCTTGATGATGCTGACGTTGCGGTTCTTGAACGACTTCAGCTGTTCGAGATACTTCGCGCCGTGGATGTTCTCGATCGACACGAGGCGGACGAAGTCGCGATGCTTGTCGTGATAGTCGAACGTGAATTCGACGAGCCGGCGCATGCCTTCGCGCGGCTCCATGTCGCCGACGTGCAGTTCCTGCTCGAGCGCGCGGATGTCGCCGTACACCTTCTCCAGCACGGCCTCGTACAGGCCTTCCTTGCTTTCGAAGTAGTAGTAGAGCATCCGCTTCGTCGTGTTCGTGCGCTCGGCGATCGCGTCGACGCGCGCACCGGCGAGGCCCATCGCGGAAAACTCCTGCGTGGCGACGTCGAGGATGTTGCGCTTGGTTTGCTCGGGATCGTATTTGCGCCGCGCATCGGTCGCAAGCGCGCGGCTTTCGGACGTGGCGGCCTTGCTTCCAGCTTTCATGTGACTTTGTTGTGAGTTCGCGGCGGCATGAAGAAACCATTCTAGCATGCGGGAAATGCCCGCCCGGCCGACCTTTCGCTCTAATCGGCCGGGCGGTTTCGGCTGCTGCCGCCGCTCAGCGCCGGCACGACGCGAGCGCGTCGCGAGCCTGGTACGCGGTGTACGTGAGCTGCGCGGCGGCGAGGCCCGCGAGCCCGAACGTGCGCGTGAGCCCGAACGCGGCGAAGCCTTCCGGCACGGGCCGCTCGCCGGCAAGCGCGGCGGCGAGCGCTTCGCCGGCGACGGTGGTGGGCGCCATCCCGTGACCGCCGAATGCGATCGCGTGCCACACGCCGTCCGCGTCGCGGCCGATCTGCGGCATCTTGTGCCGCGCGTAGCTCATCAGCCCGCCCCAGGCGTATTCGACCTTCACGCCTTCGAGCTGCGGATACACGCGCAGCAGGTCGCGTCGCAGCAGCCGCGCGATCGCGTCGGGGCCGCGGTCGAGCACGGAGATCCGGCCGCCCCACAGAATGCGCGTGTCCTTCAGCGGGCGGTAGTAGTCGAACGCGAAACGCGTGTCGTAGATCGCGTACGGCGCGTCGATCGCGTCCGGCAGGCGCGTGCCGAGCGGTTCGGTCGCGATCACGTAAGTCGCGATCGGCAGCACCGCGCGCTCGATGCGCGGCGACACGCCGCGCGCGTAGCCGCCGCCGGCAAACACGACGTCCTTCGCGCGCACCGTGCCCTGCGCCGTGCGCACGACGTAGCCGGCGCCTTCGCGCGCGATGCCGAGCGCGGCCGAGCGTTCGAACACGCGCGCGCCGCCGCGCGATGCGGCCGCCGCGACGCCGAGCACGTACTTGAGCGGATGGAAGTGGAACGCGTTCGGCTCGAACAGGCCGCCGTAATAGCGCTGCGTCTTCAGCCGCGCGCGCAGCGCGTCGGTCGCGACCGGTTCCCAGTCGACGTTGAATTCCCGCTTCATCAGCGTGCGCACGCCGTCGAGCCGCGATGGATCGTCGAACCAGTTCGCGAGCATCACGCCCTCGTCGACGATGTCGCAGTCGATTCCGTAGCGGGCGATCCGCGCGCGGATCAGGTCGACCGCATCGACGGTGAGCCGGTACAGGCGGCGGCCTTCGTCGCGGCCGAGCGTGCGCAGCAGGTCCGCGTTGTCGAGGCTGTAGCCGCCGAACACGAAGCCGCCGTTGCGGCCCGATGCGCCGAAGCCGACCCGCTCGCCGTCGAGCACGACGACGTCCCGCACGCCGCGCTCGACGAGGCCGAGAGCCGTGCACAGGCCGGCGAGGCCGCCGCCGACGATGCAGACCTGCGTGTCGATCGTGCCGGTCAGTTGCGGGTAGGGCTGGCGGGTAACGGTGGCTTCGTAGAAGTTCTGCATGCGTTTTCGGGGATTCGTAACGGCGGAAAAACGGACGGCGCGCGTCGATCTTGCCTGAACGCGCGCGCCGCGTCGAATGGGGTTTTCAGCGCAACGGCCGCGGCGATCTGGCGGCGGCCGTTGCGCGACCGGGCGTCAGGCGCCCGGCGTCGGGTTGGCCGGGGCGGCGACGTAGGCCGGATAGCCGGCATCGGTCTTTACCGTCGCCTCGGGCATCGCGTTGCGCTCGATCCACGGTGCGATCTCCATGTCCTCGTAGCGGACGAGGCGGCATTTGCGCACCAGCGCGTAGCCGAGCCAGATCGCGAGGAAGAACGGCAGGCCGATGTAGGTCGCGGCGATGCCGGCCCAGTCGATCCTGTCGGCGAGGAACGCCTGGTAGTCCTGGCCGAGCGCGACGACCGTGCACAACGCGAATGCGAACAGCGGGCCGAACGGAAACCACTTCGACCGGTATGGCAGCTGGTCGAGCCGAAAGCCCTGCTTCAGGAAGCCCTTGCGGAACCGGTAATGGCTGACCGCGATGCCGAGCCACGTGATGAAACCGGCCATGCCCGATGTGTTCAGCAGCCACAGGTACACCGTCTTGTCGCCGTACAGCGACGTGAGGAAGCACAGCGCGCCGACGGCGGTCGTCGCGTACAGCGCATTGCGCGGCACGCCGCCGGCGGACAGCTTCGCGAACAGCTTCGGCGCGCGGCCTTCGACCGCGAGGTTGTAGAGCATCCGCGTCGACGCGTACATGCCGGAGTTGCCGGCCGACAGCACGGCCGTCAGGATCACCGCGTTCATCACGCCGGCGGCGAACGCGAGGCCCGCATGGCGGAACACGAGCGTGAACGGGCTCACGCCGACGTCGGTCACGTCGCTCTTCAGCAGGCTCGGGTCCGTGTATGGAATCAGCACGCCGATCACGAAGATCGCGAACACGTAGAACAGCAGGATGCGCCAGAAGATCTGGCTGACCGCGCGTGGGATCGTCGTGCGCGGGTTCTCCGATTCGCCGGCCGCGACACCGATCATTTCGGTGCCCTGGAACGAGAAGCCCGCGATCATCGCGACGCCGAGCATCGTTGCCCAACCGCCCGCGAAGGGCGCGTCGCCGATCGTGAAGTTGCCCCAGCCCGCGCTCGGGCCGCCTTGCATGATCCCGAAGATCATCAACAGGCCGATGCCGACGAACGCGACCACCGTCAGCACCTTGATCAGCGCGAACCAGTATTCGGCTTCGCCGAAACCGCGTACCGACAGCGCGTTGAGCGCGAAGATCAGCGTGAGGAAGATCGCGCTCCACCAGACGCCCGGCACGTGCGGAAACCAGTAGTGCATCACGAGCTGCGCGGCGACGAGTTCGACCGCAAGCGTCACCGCCCAGCTGTACCAGTAATTCCAGCCGAGCGCGAAACCGAAGCCCTCGTCGACGAATTTCGCGCCGTAGGTCGCGAACGAGCCCGACACCGGCATGAACGCGGCCATTTCGCCGAGGCTCGTCATCAGGAAGTAGACCATCAGCCCGATCAGCATGTACGCGACCATCGCGCCGCCGGGGCCGGCTTGCGAGATCGACGCGCCGGACGCGACGAACAGGCCCGTGCCGATCGAGCCGCCGATCGCGATCATCCGCAGATGGCGCGCCTGCAGCGCGCGGTGGAGGGACGGCTTCGCGGGCGGCGAGCCGGACGGACGGGGCGAGTCGGGGCGGGCATCTGAATGCATGGCGGGTGCTGGGCGCTGTCTCCGGGATTGTTTTTTGGTGACGAAGGGCGACGCGCCGGCGGCCGGCCGGCGGTCGGCGGCACTGCTTCGCGGGCTTGATCCGGATCCACCGGATCGACCGGATTTACCGGTGCCGCGGTGCGCGACGCGTGTCGTCTTCGTCTGTCGTCCGGCTGCCGCTGGGCGGCCGTCGGCGTGCCGGGTGCCGTGCACCTCGTCGACGCCGCCCCGATTGTGTGTGCCGGCCGCATGCGCGGCAAACGATATTTCCGCACAGGGTAATGCGGCTTTGTCATCAACTTGTGGCGCGGCGCAATCGGGTCGGGCGGCCCGGCCATCGGCCCTGGACACGTCACATGCCGGCGTCGAAACGGGCGGATCAGTCCTGCCGAGGTGTTGCGTTTTGGGAATGAAGTCGTGAGTTAATATCAATAGCGGCCCGACTTGTGGCCATCGACAATGTGTCTCATGGATCGTGCCTCGCGAGGCCGGGGCGTGCCGTCAGGCCGGGTTTCCGGCGGCGGCGCCGCGCGATGCGCCAGGCGGCGCACCGGGCCCGCCGAGCTGCGCATCCGCTTGCACAGGGCGCGCGAACGCGCTCCAATCGAATCACGCGGGCGGCGTCGCCGCCGCACCGATCAATCTGTCCCTGAAGAGGAAGTGATGCAATTCAACGACATTCTTGCTGCGCTCGACATCGATCTCGCCCAGTGGAAAGGCAATGCGCTGACCGCGCGTTCGCCGCTCGACGGCGCGACGCTCGCGACGCTGGCGGTCGACTCGCCCGCCGACGCCGAGCGCAAGATCGACGCCGCGCACGACGCATTCCTCAAGTGGCGCACGGTGCCGGCGCCGGTGCGCGGCGAGCTCGTGCGCGTGTTCGGCAACGTGCTGCGCGAGCACAAGGCCGAGCTCGGCCGCCTCGTCACGCTCGAAGCCGGCAAGATCACGTCGGAAGGGCTCGGCGAAGTGCAGGAAATGATCGACATCTGCGACTTCGCGGTCGGCCTGTCGCGTCAGCTTTACGGCCTGACCATCGCGTCCGAGCGCCCGGGCCACCGGATGATGGAAACGTGGCACCCGATCGGCGTGTGCGGCGTGATCTCGGCGTTCAACTTCCCGGTCGCGGTGTGGGCGTGGAATGCGGCGCTCGCGTTCGTGTGCGGCGATCCGGTCGTGTGGAAGCCGTCGGAAAAGACGCCGCTCACCGCGATCGCATGTCACCAGCTGCTCGCCAAGGCGCTGCGCGAATTCGACAAGACGCATCCGGGCGTCGCGCCGGAAGGCCTGAGCCAGCTCGTGCTCGGCATGCGCGACGTCGGCGAGGTGCTGACGTCGTCGAAGAAGGTGCCGGTCATCAGCGCGACCGGCAGCGTGCGGATGGGCACGGAAGTCGCGAAGGTGCTGAGCCAGCGTCTCGCGCGCGGCATCCTCGAACTCGGCGGCAACAACGGGATGATCGTCGCGCCGAGCGCCGACCTCGACCTCGTGGTGCGCGCCGTCACGTTCGCGGCGGTCGGCACGGCCGGCCAGCGTTGCACGACGCTGCGCCGCCTGATCGTGCATCGCAGCGTCGTCGACCAGTTGCTGCCGCGTATCGAGAAGGCCTATGCGTCGGTGAAGGTCGGCAACCCGCTCGAGGAAGGCACGCTCGTCGGACCGCTGGTCGACCGTGCGTCGTTCGACGCGATGCAGAAGGCGCTGGCCGACGCACGCGAGCAGGGCGGCGAAGTGAAGGGCGGCGAGCGCATCGATGTCGGTCACGCGGATGCATACTACGTGCGTCCGGCAATCGTACGGATGCCGAAGCAATCGGCGGTGGTCGAGCGCGAGACGTTCGCGCCGATTCTCTACGTGATGGTCTACGACAACTTCGAAGACGCGATCGACGTGCACAACGCGGTGCCGCAGGGCCTGTCGTCGGCGATCTTCACGAACGACATGCGCGAGGCCGAGCAGTTCATGTCGGCGGCGGGCAGCGATTGCGGGATCGTCAACGTGAACATCGGCACGAGCGGCGCGGAGATCGGCGGCGCGTTCGGCGGCGAGAAGGAAACGGGCGGCGGCCGCGAGTCGGGTTCGGATGCGTGGAAGGCGTACATGCGCCGTGCGACGAACACGATCAACTACAGCCGTCAGCTGCCGTTGGCGCAGGGCGTGAAGTTCGACGTGTGACGCAGCGGCCCGTCAGGGCGCGTTGACGTTCGAATGACAAGGGCCGGTTGCCGCGAAAGCGGTAACCGGCCCTTGTCGTTTTCGGCGATGCGTGCGCGGCGATGCCCGATCCGCGCCCGCCCGATCACGTATTCATTCGTGCCGGGTGGATCCGTCGACTGCCGGCATGTTCTGCACGACCAGCATCTGCGGTGTCGACAGCGTGATCTGCGACGCCCGCAACTGCTTCAGGATCTCGAACAGCAGGTCGCTCTTCGTCGCGCTCGCGATCCGCGGGCTCGCCACGTAGCCCGTGACGCTCAGCGTGATCCCGTCCGGCGCCAGCTGGCTGAACGTGACCGACGGCGCCGGCTTGTCGAGAATCGCTGGATGCTCGCGATATGCGTCGAGCAGCAGGTCGCGCACCTGCTCGGGGTCGGTGTTCAGCGGGAACGTCAGCATCAGCGTCGCGACGCCCTGCGTGCTGTTGCCCATCGTCACGTTGCGCACGTTCTGCGAGATCAGCTGCGAGTTCGGCACGATCACGGTCGAGCGGTCGCTGAGCTGGATCTCGGTCGCGCGCACGTTGATGCGGCGGATGTCGCCTTCGACGCCCGCGATGCTGACCATGTCGCCCACCTTCACCGGCCGCTCGGTCAACAGGATCAGTCCCGACACGAAGTTCTTCACGATCTCCTGCAGGCCGAAACCGATACCGACCGACAGCGCGCTGACGATCCACGCGAGGTTGCTCCACCTGACGCCGAGCAGCCCCAGCGTCATCAGCACGAGCAGCACATAGCCGACGTTGGTGAACAACGTGATCAGCGACACGCGCATTCCCGCATCCATGCCGAGTGCCGGCATGAACTCGCTGTCGAGCCAGCGGCGCACCGAGCGCAGCAGGTAGAAGCCGATCGCGAACCCGATCACCGCGTTCATGATCCGGTCGGGCATGATGTTCAGGCTCTGCAGCCGCTGGCCGCCGATCATCGCGACCGCGCTGTCGAGCAGGTCGCTCGGCGTCGTGCCGAAACCGCCCGTCAGCAACGCGATCGCCGCGACCAGCATCAGCAGGCTCGTGCCGAGACCGGACACGACGGTGTGGGCCTGGTCGAGATGCCGGTCGTCGAGCGCGAACAGGTGCTTGATCTGCTTGCCGGTCGACAGGTTCGCGGAGAACAGGCTTTCGCTCGCGTCGCGCGTCAGCTGCGTCATGATGTAGACGCTGCACAGCACGATCTCGAACCACACGAGCTCGTACGTGATGAAGCGTGCGACCGTGATGTAGCCGATCAGCAGCGCGCCGAGCGACACGACGATCGCCAGCGTGACGCCCGCATGGATCAGCCCCGCGAGCGTCGAGCGATCCTCGGGCGCCTCGCCGGATGCCGCAAGCGCGCTGCGGACGCGATTCGCGCGCAGGATCGACGCGCCGACGGTCAGCGCGACGACGAGCGAGACGATGCCGCGGCCGAACAGCGTGACGGACAGGCTGGTATCGACGATCCGGTTGATCGATTCGAGCGTGCCCGACATCAGCAGCAGCGCGGCCAGCACACCGGGGAACGGCTTCATCGCGAGCGCGACGGGATCGGCGAGCGCGGGCAGCCGCCACGACGGATGCTTCGTGCAGAGCAGCGCACGGCCGAGGCCGGCGATCAGCGCGCAGGTCACGGCGAGCTTCGCGAACTGGTCCCACAGATCGGTCATCGACGACGTGAGCTCGGCATGGCGGGCGAGCGCGAGATAGAGGATCTGGACGGCGACCGCGGTCGCGAGTAGCGTCGAGAACGCCGTCGCCAGCGCCAGCGCACTGCGGCGCAGCCGCGTGGGCGGCAGGCGGTTCAGGCAGAACCACGCAAGCCCGCGTTCGACGATGCGGCGGCCGCCGAGCCAGGCCGCGAGCGCGGCGATCACCAGCAGCGTGGTGAGCGCGCGCTGGCCGGGTGTCCAGGACGAACGCAGCATGTCGCGCAGTTCGTCGTTGAAATCGTCGAGCCGCTGGACGTCGTCCGGCGACAGATGGAACAGCGGCAGCCAGAACTGCGCGCCGAAGATGCTGCCGGAACGGAACGCAAGCTGGTTTTTCAGCAAGCTGCGGTGCAGCTTCGAGAACTGGTCGTTCAGGTTCGCGAGGTTGGTCTTCTGGTCGGCGGCCTGCTTCAGCGCCGCGTCGATCTGCGCCTTGCGCGCGTTCAGCGCCGCCCGCTGCTGTGCGACGGCGGGCGTTTCGGGCGACGCGCCCGGGGCCGGCGGCGGGCCGAGCACGTCGAGCTGCGCCTGGACCTGCGTGCGCTGTGGCGCGAGCTGGCTCTGCAGCTTGTCGACGTCGGCGCTCAGTTCCTGGGTCGCGTCGCCGAGTTCGTCGAGCTCCTTGCTGTTGGTCGCGTTCGACGTCTGCTGCTTGATGCGGTCCTGCTGCACCTGCATCTGCTTGAGCTGCGCAACGGCGTCGCCGAGCGAAATCGTCGGCACGGGGACGCCGACGCCGCTCGCGCCCGGTGCGGACGCGGCCGTCGGAAATGCCGACGCGGTCGCGATCACCGCGAACTGCAGCAGTGCGAACAGCGCGATCCGGCGTGCGTACGTGGATAGTCGTTGTATGGACATGGAATGCTTACGTTTTGCCGACAATGGCGGGCGCCGCAAGGCGCCCGGAAGCCGGGAGTTGGCCCGGTAGCATGTTACCGGGGCATGGCGGCCGCGGCGCTGCCGATCGTGCATCTTGCCTGGCGCGTACCGTGATGCCCGCGCGGGCATGCGATGGCCCCGCGAGCCCTTGCCGGCGGGGCCGTGACGGGTTGCGTTCGCAGTCCGGCAGCGAAACGTCGCGACACCGGCGAACCTTACAGATCCGACAGACGGTTACGCAATTTACACAATACCCGGCGCGAAAGTGGGGTGTCCGAACCGGTTCGCCACGCCGCGCGGCCCGCGCGGCGTGCCGGTACAATGCAGCGAATCGCCCGACGGCGGCCCGCTGGCCGCCGGACAACAAAACACACGACACGATCAGGAGACACGACCAAGATGGTCTCAACGGACAGCTTTCCGCAGGCAGCCGCCTCGTCCTCTTCCATCGACGCCGGCTCGATTTCGGCCCGCCTCGATCGCCTGCCGCCGACCCGCAGCGTCTGGAAGCTCGTCGTGCTGCTGAGCCTCGGCTTCTTCTTCGAACTCTACGATCTGCTGTACAGCGGTTACGTCGCGCCGGGCCTCGTGAAAAGCGGGATCCTGTCCGCGACGACGCACGGCCTGTTCGGCACCACGGGCGTCGCGAGCTTCATCGCCGCGCTGTTCTCCGGCCTCTTCATCGGCACGATCGCATGCGGCTTCCTTGCGGACCGCTTCGGCCGCCGCGCGATCTTCACGTGGTCGCTGTTGTGGTACACGGCCGCCAACGTCGTGATGGCGTTCCAGGACACGGCGGGCGGCTTGAACTTCTGGCGCTTCGTCGTCGGTCTCGGCCTCGGCGTCGAGATGGTGACGATCGGCACGTACATCTCCGAACTCGTGCCGAAGCAGATCCGCGGCCGCGCGTTCGCGTGCGAGCAGGCGGTCGGGTTCGTCGCGGTGCCGGTGGTCGCGTTCCTCGCGTATCTGCTCGTGCCGCACGCACCGCTCGGCCTCGACGGCTGGCGCTGGGTCGTGCTGATCGGCGCGCACGGCGCGCTGTTCGTGTGGTGGATTCGCCGCGAGTTGCCCGAGAGCCCGCGCTGGCTCGCGCAGCAGGGGCGCGTCGACGAAGCCGATCGCATCATGCGCGCGCTCGAGGCGAAGGTCGAAGCCGAATATGGCCGGCCGCTGCCGCCGCCCGCGCCGGCCGAGCCGGTGCCGCCGCGCGGCAGCTTCCGCGACATGTGGGTGCCGCCGTATCGCAGCCGCACGATCATGATGACGATCTTCAACGTGTTCCAGACGGTCGGTTTCTACGGCTTCGCGAACTGGGTGCCGACGCTGCTGATCAAGCAGGGCATCACGATCACGTCGAGCCTCATGTATTCGAGCGTGATCGCGCTCGCGGCGCCGCTCGGCCCGCTGATCGGCCTCGTGATCGCCGACCGCTTCGAGCGCAAGTCGGTGATCGTCGCGATGGCGGCGGCGATCGTCGTCTGCGGGCTGCTGTTCAGCCAGACGACGGCGGGCGCATTCCTGATCGTGCTCGGCATCGGCCTCACGCTCGCGAGCAACATCATGTCGTACAGCTTCCACGCATATCAGGCCGAGCTGTTCCCGACGTCGATCCGCGCGCGCGCGGTGGGCTTCGTCTACTCATGGAGCCGCTTCTCGGCGATCTTCTCGTCGTTCGTGATCGCGGCCGTGCTGAAGGGCTTCGGCACGTTCGGCGTGTTCGCGTTCATTGCCGGCGCGATGGTGATCGTGATGGCCGCGATCGGGTTCATGGGGCCGCGTACCAAAGGCATCGCGCTCGAAACCATTTCGAAGTAGACGCCGGCTGCGCACTCGCGTGTCGCGTGCGGCACGCGGGTGACAAGCACGCGGCAACGAGTTGAAACAAAGCGTGACGAAGCGCAACACCGCCGCGAAACCGGGGGTTAGGCCCTGCCGATTCGTGTCCGCGCGGGTAGAATGAAAGACCTGACGACTCATTAGCCGCCATTGGACCGAACGCGTTGTACTGCGAACGACTCCACCGCGAAGAGGCGTCGGCGCGGGGGCACATGCGTGCCGCAGGCGTGTCGATGGCTCGCGCGGGAGATGCGCCGTTCGCAACGTGCGACGGCCGGATCGGCCGATGGCTTCGATCGCATGATGCTCTCCGACCTGACGCGGCGGTTGTCCAAGCCGCGTTGCCGTACCCTCGCGGTCGCCACGTATGTGTGGCTCGCGGCCGCAGTTCCGATCTCCGTTCTTGTCGCGCGGCCGGCCTTTGCCGCGTCCGACGTGCCGTCGGCCACTGCTACGTCTTCCTCATCAACTGCTCCGGCCGCGCATCCGGCTTCGCCGGCACATGTGTCGTCGGAAGCAGCGCCGGCATCCGCGGCGTCCGCCGCGTCCGCGGCCTCTCCGGCATCGGCGGCATCCGCCACACCGGCAAGCGAAGCCGAAGCACCCGCACCGACGCCGCCGCGCCGGCACCCGCCGCTGTCGGCCGAGGAGGCGAGGAACGCAACCGCGCGCGCGATCGACATGCGCAAGCGCTTCACGCAGGAAGTCACGCGGCGCCTGAACGTGCCCGCGAGCGAGCAGCGCGCGTATGGCGATCGCCTTCAGAACGCGCTCGCCGATGCGGATCTCGGCGATCTGGCCGGTGAATACGTTGCGCTCGTCGACCGTGCGCCGAATGTTCAGGCGCTGTTCATCTACTTCCGCGCGACGTCGTCCAATGCGTGGTTGATGATCGGCGCGTCGCCGGTCGGCACCGGCTGGCCCGGCAAATACGATCACTTCCTGACGCCGCTCGGTGTGTTCCACCACTCGCCCGACAACATGGATTTCCGCGCGGAAGGCACGACGAACGACAACGGCATTCGCGGCTACGGCAAGCGCGACATGCGCATCTACGACTTCGGCTGGGTGGACGGCGAGCGCGGCTGGGGCAAGGGCGGCAAGTCGCCGATGCGCTTCCAGATGCACGCGACCGACCCCGATCGCCTCGAACCGCTGCTCGGCATCCGGCATTCGAAAGGCTGCGTGCGGATTCCTGCGTCGCTGAACACGTTCCTCGACACGCACGGCATCCTCGACGACGACTATCAGGCGCGCGTCGAGGCAGGAAAATCGTTGTGGGTGTTGCGCCGCGATCGCGACATCACGCCGATCGCCGGCCGCTACCTGGCCGTGATCGACAGCGCACGCAAGACGCGTCCGGCATGGTCGCCGGCGCCGGGGCGCAACGCATGGTCGAAGCTGCCGAAGAACGGCGACACGGCGGACTGACGACAGCCGGCCCGACGAAGGCGATACGGCGGGTGCGCCCGTTCGATGCACTGGCCGCGACGTTCGCGGCGGCCTGAGCGCGTTGTCGGCCGTATCCGCCGGCCCGCGCATCGCTCGGGGCCTGACGCAGGTCGCCCGCGAAATCGTACGGCGTGCAGTCGCGGAACGCGAAACGCCGCGCGCCGGCGACGCGCTCGAACGCGTCGACGATTCACGGTGCGTGCCGGGATCGCTTCCTCAAGGATGACGAAGCGTCATTGTCGAGCAGCGCTCAGCGGAAGATTTTCAGCCAGTCGAACAGGCCGGGGTGCGGATGTCGCTTCGGCACGGGTGCCGGCGCACTGCGCGGCCGAAAATCGGGCGAGAACTGCGCACGCGGATCGATCGCGCGCGCACGCAATGCCGCATCGTAGAACGAGCCGACGATCGGCAGCGCGCTGTGTGCGCCCGCGCCCCAGTAGTCGCTGCGCAGCGTCACGCTACCGTCGTCGAAGCCGACCCATGCACCGGCCACCAGTTGCGGATGCATCAGGATGAACCAGCCGTCCGTGTTGTCCTGCGTCGTGCCGGTCTTGCCCGCGACGTCGACGCGAATCCCGTAGCGCGAGCGGATGTCGGCGCCGGTTCCGTAATCGACGACGCCGCGCATCACATCGACCAGCGTCTGGGCCGCGGCCACCGGCAGCGCGCGTTCGGGCGGCGCGCTGCCGAACGCGGCGAGCACCTTGCCGTCGCGGTCCTCGATGCGCGTGATCATCTGCGGCGCGACGTACACGCCGCGGTTCGCGATCGTCCCGTACGCGGACACCATTTCCTTCAGCGTGACGGGGCTCGTGCCAAGCGCGAGCGACGGCACCGCGTCGAGCGCGCTGTCGCGCACGCCCATCGCGCGCGCGAGCTGCGCGACCCTGGCCGCGCCTTCGCGCTGCATCACCTGCGCGGTGATGCGATTGCGCGATAGCGCAAGCGCGTCGCGCAACGTCATCGGCGCGTCCGTCGGCGGCTCGGCATCGGTCGGGTGCCACACCGCGTGCGCGCCGATCGGGATCGCGACGGGGCGATCGACGAACGTATCGCCCGGCCGCATGCCGTCCGCGAACGCGGCGCCATAGACGAACGGCTTGAACGTCGAGCCCGGCTGGCGCCGCGCCTGCACGACGTGATCGAACGGCTCGCTGCCGAAATCGGGGCTGCCGACCCACGCGCGAATCGCGCCGTTGCGCGGATCGATCGCGACGAAGCCAGCCTGCACCTGTGTCTTGCGCTCGCACAACGCGCGGATGAACGCGTGATTCGCGCCGAGCTGCTTCAGCGCCGCCGCATCGGCGAGCCCCGCGTCGCGCGCGGCGCGATAGTCGGGCGTCTGCCGGATGAAGCCGCGGAACAGGTCGTTGCGCAGCCCGCAGCCGGACGGGTTGTGCCATGCGTCATCGGCGATCGCCTGCAGGCGATCGGTCTGCTGCGTCAGCGCTTGCGTCGCCATGTCCTGCAGTTGCGCATCGAGCGTCGTGCGCACGACGAGGCCGTCGGCGTAGAGGTCGTAGTTGTTGCGGTCGGCCCATGCGATCAGCCACTTGCGCAGCTGAACCGCGAAGTGCGGGGCGGGGCCGGGCTGCGCGGTCTGCGGCTCGAAGTCGACGCGCAGCGGCCGGCGCTGCAACTGCGCGAGCTGCCGGGGCGAAAGCATGCCCATCGCCGCCATCCGGGCGAGCACGATGTTGCGGCGCTGTTCCGCGCGCTCGGGGTTCAGCACCGGGTTGTAATAGCTGTTGCCCTTGAGCATCCCGACGAGCGTCGCGCTTTCGACGATGTCGAGCTGGTCCGCCGACTTGCCGAAATAGGTGCGCGCGGCCATCTCGACGCCGTACGCGTTGTACAGGAACGGCACCGTGTTCAGGTAAGTCTCGAGAATCTCGTCCTTGCTGTACACCGTCTCGATCTTGAACGCGGTGATCAGCTCCTTCACCTTGCGCGTGAGCGTCGGCGCGCGGCCGACTTCGTCCGGATACAGGTTGCGCGCGAGCTGCTGCGTGATCGTCGAGCCGCCCTGGCGGCTGCCCGAGAACGTGTGCAGCCCGGCCGCGAGCGTGCGGCGCCAGTCGATGCCGTGATGCGCGTAGAAGCGGTGGTCTTCGGTCGCGATCAGCGCGTCGACCATGTGCGGCGAGATCTGCTTGAGCGGCACCCATTCGCGATTGACGGGCCGGAATTCGGCGATTAGCTGACCGTCGGCCGACAGCACGCGCGCGGGGCGGTCGATGCGCGCCTTGCGGATGTCGCCGATGCTCGGCGTAAACGGGACGAACGCGAGCAGGACCAGCAGGCCGAGCACCGGTATCGCGGCGAGCGTCAGCGCGACACCGCGGCGCGTCGGATGGCGCAGGCGATGCCAAGCGCCGGCGCCCAGCACGCGGGCACCGGTGCGGCAGCGAAGCCACAGGTCACGAAGAAACGGCACGAAGCGATTCACGACGGCAGGAGCGCGAGCGGAAAAGGCGCGATCCTAGCAAACCGCGCACCGTTGCCGGCGGTCAAACAGCCCGTTTTCTTGCAGGATTTACAGACGATTACGTTTGTTTCCCGCGGACAACCTTTGGTCGTCCGCACCGCCGCGATTCTTCCGATGAAACGGTGCCGGCCGCTTCGCCGACCACATCCGCGAGCCGCTGCGCGGCCGCTTCCATCCGTGCGCGATCGAACCCGCCGAAGCCGAGCACGAGGCCCGGACGCGCGGTGCCCGGCGCGAACATGGGCGACACCGCGCGCACCGCGACGCCCGCCTGCGCGGCGCGCGCCACCACGTCGAGATCGTCGATCCATTGCGCGAGCCACAGCACGACGTGCATCCCCTGATCGCCCGGCTGCACCCACGCGCGCTCGCGCGGCAGCCGCGCGCCGAGCGTGTCGATCAGCAGCGCGCGCTGTTCCGCATAGACGCCGCGCACCTGGCGAATGTGGCGATCGAGATGCCCTTCCGCGATGAAGGCGGCGAGCACGTGCTGATCGGCGGTCGGCGCGTGCCGATCCATTAGCGCGCGCGCACCGCAGAACGCGGGCACGAGGTCGTCGGGCGCGATCACGTAGCCGAGCCGCAGCGACGGGAACAGGATCTTGCTGAACGTGCCGAGATAGATCACGTGTTCCGGATCCAGACCTTGCAGCGACGGAAACGGATAGCCTTCGTAGCGCAGCTCGCTGTCGTAATCGTCCTCGACCACCCACGCGCGATGCGCGCGCGCCCAGCCGAGCAGCGCGTTGCGTCGCGCCATGCTCATCGGCATCCCGAGCGGGTACTGATGCGACGGCGTGACGAACGCCGCGCGTGCGTTCGGCGCGAGACGGATGCCGGCGTCGACGTCGATGCCGTCCGCGTCGACCGGCACGCGGACCATCGCGTCGCTCCGGCCGGTGCTCTCGAGCAGCGCGGTGATGCCGCGATAGGCGGGATTCTCGACCCACGCGCGATCGTTCGGGCCGAGCAGGACCTGGCTCGCGAGGTGCAGCCCCTGCTGCGTGCCGCTCGTGATCACGACCTGATCGGCGCTGCAGCGCACCGAGCGCGAGCGGCGCACGTAATCGGCGATCGCTTCGCGCAGCGGCCGCGCGCCTTGCGGATCCGCGTAACCGGACGGCGCACCGGCGCCGCGGGCGCGCAGGCGGTTACCGAGCCGGCGCCAGATGTCGTCGGGCGCGGTGAGCCCAACCGGCACCGAGATCGCGAACGGCACGGCCGGCAACGGCCGGAATTCGCGGGCGATCCGCGCGAACGTCGCGGCCGGTTCGGGCAGCCCGGCGGGTGCGGCACGCCGCCGGGCGGCGGGCGGTTCACCGGCCGGCGGAGCGGGCTCGGCCAGCGCGTTCGCGACCCGCGTGCCGGCGCCGCCGCGCGACTCCAGGAAGCCTTCGGCGACGAGCTGCGCATACGCATCGACGACGGTGCCGCGCGCGACCTGGAGCGACGTCGCGAGCAGCCGCGTGGACGGCAGCGTGTCGCCGGGCCGCATGTCGCCGCGCCGCACCGCGTCCCGCAACGCCTGCGCGAGCTGGCGGCTCAGGTCGCCGGCCGCGCGGTCGAGCACGCCGAGCGACGGGATTTCGACGATCCGGGCGGTTCTGGCCATGATTCTGGTCTGCTGAAATTGTTGGAAACCGGCTCTACAGCATAAACCAGTTAGCGATCACAATCTGCGCATGACGGGCCGGTTGCGCCTGTTCCGTCTGAACCCTTTTCGACCGTGGAGCCGCCATGTATGTCCCTGCCGATTTCGCCGAATCCCGCCCCGACGCGCTGCGCGAACTGATCGTCGATCATCCGTTCGGCAGCCTGGTCACGCACGGGAAGGGCGGGCTCGACGCGAACCACCTCCCGTTCGAATTGCTGCCGGGCGACGGCGGCCTCGGCGAGCTGCATGCGCACGTCGCGCGCGCGAATCCGGTCTGGCAGGAGGTCGCGAACGGCGACGAGGTGCTCGTGATCTTCCGCGCCGGCGACGCGTACATCTCGCCGAACTGGTACCCGAGCAAACACGCGGCGCATCGACAGGTGCCGACGTGGAACTACGTGGTCGTGCATGCATACGGCCGCATCACGGTGCGCGACGAGGAGAAGTTCGTGCGCGGCGTGGTCGCGCGGCTGACGCGCACGCACGAGGCGTCGCAGCCGGCGCCGTGGAAGATGACCGACACGCCGAAGGACTATCTCGACACGATGCTGCAGTCGATCGTCGGGCTGCAGATCGAGATCACGCGGCTCGTCGGCAAGCGCAAGCTCGGGCAGAACAAGGCGGTCGACGATATCCGCGGCGCGGGCGACGCGCTGATCGCGGACGGGAATCTCGCGATCGGGGAGGCGATGCTGGCGGAGGCGGATGCGAAGCGGAAGTAAGTCGCGGTGAATCGCACGGGGGCGCATGCCGCGCCCCGGCCGGCGCACGCTACTGCGTACGCGTCGCGCCCTTGGCCGCTTCCCCCGCCTGTGCCAGCGCCCCCCGAATCGCCGCTTCCGTCTTGTCATACCCGCCCTCGCCGTACCGCGTATAGACCACTTTCCCGTTCGCGTCGATCAGGTACAGCGCGGGCCAGTACTGGTTCCCGTACGCACGCCACGTGTCGTAGCGGTTGTCCTGCGCGACCGGATACTGGATGCCGAAGCGCTTGACCGCATCGGCGACGTTCTTCGCGTCGCGTTCGAACGGATACTCGGGCGTATGCACGCCGACCACGACGAGCCCCTGGTCGCGATACTTCCGGTACCAGTCGTTCACGTACGGAATCGTATGGATGCAGTTGATGCACGAGTACGTCCAGAAGTCGACCAGCACGACCTTGCCGCGCAACTGGTCGAGCTTGAGCGGCGCGCTGTTGTGCCAGCGCTCGATGCCGGTGAAGTCGGGCGCCGGCGTGCCGGCCAGCGAGGCGGTCATGCCCGCGTCGTCGCGGGTGCCGGCGAACGCGGCGAGCCCGGCCGTGGCGGTGAGGGCGATCACGAGGGCGGCGGTCTTGAATCTGGGCAGCATGGCGGTTCTCCGGTTCGGCCGGCCGCCGCGCGAGTGCGCGGGCCGGACAGGTTTCGACAGCCGTCATTGGGCCGCGCCGACGTATCTGCGGTGTGTCCGGCAAGCCGCGCGTGTGCAATGTTGTGTGTCGTCACGGCGGCGCGATACATTGGGATACAAACGCGCGTCCGCGGTGCGGTATAAAAGCGGACATCACCAGCCGGAACATCACGCCAACGACATCGACTCATGGACAAGATCGACCACGTACTGATCGTCGACGACGATCGCGCGATCCGCGAACTGATCGCGGACTATCTGGAGAAGAACGGCATGCGCGTGTCGCTCGCCGCGAACGGCCGCGAGATGCGCAACGCGCTCGACGACGGCGCGCCCGACCTGATCGTGCTCGATCTGATGATGCCCGGCGAGGACGGCCTCACGCTGTGCCGCGACCTGCGCGCGGGCAAGTTCCGGACGGTGCCGGTGCTGATGCTGACCGCGCGCGGCGAGGAAACCGACCGCATCATCGGCCTCGAGATGGGCGCCGACGACTATCTCGCGAAGCCGTTCGCGGTGCGCGAACTGCTCGCGCGGATCCGCTCGGTGCTGCGCCGCGCGCGCATGCTGCCGCCCGGCATGCAGGTGACGGAGACGGCCGCGATGCTCGCGTTCGGCGAATGGCGGCTCGATACGACGGGGCGTCACCTGCTCGACACCGAAGGCACGCTGGTCGCGTTGAGCGGCGCCGAGTACCGGCTGCTGCGTGTATTCCTCGACAATCCGCAGCGCGTGCTGACGCGCGACCAGTTGCTCAACCTCACGCAGGGCCGGCAGTCCGATCCGTTCGACCGGTCGATCGACCTGCTCGTGAGCCGGCTGCGGCAGCGTCTGCGCGACGGCGCGCGCGAGCCGCGCTACATCAAGACGCTGCGCAACGAGGGCTACGTATTCTCGTCGGCGGTGACCGCGGTCGAAGGCGACGCATGAACACGCGCACCCTGTGGCACTGGCCGCGCTCGCTGTTCGCGCGGCTCGCGCTGATCCTGTGCGTGGGCCTCGCGCTCGCGCAGACGCTGTCGTTCTGGCTCACCGTGACCGAGCGCGACCAGGCGACCACCAACCTGATGATGGGCTACATCGAGCGCGAGGTCGCGAGCTCGGTCGCGCTGCTCGACCACCTGCCGCCCGATCAGCGCGCCGCGTGGCTGCCGCGTCTCGCGCGGCGCAGCTACGCGTTCATCCTCGGGCCAGGCGAGACGGGCACGCCGCCGGAGGCGCGTCTCTCGGCGCGCGTCGAACGTTCGATCTCGGACGGCATCGGCGGCGATTACCCGCTGACCGCGAACGCGCTCCCCGGCGATCGCGAGCATCTGCAAGTGCATCTGCGCCTGACCGACGGCTCGCCGCTGACGATCGACATCCATCCGATGTCGACGGTGCCGCTGTCGGGCTGGCTGCCGGTCGTGCTCGCGCTGCAGCTCGCGGTGCTCGCCGGATGTTGCTGGCTCGCGGTGCGGCTCGCGACGCGGCCGCTGAAGCAGCTCGCGCAGGCGGCCGACGCGCTCGGCCCCGACCTGAAGGGCGAACGCTTGAACGAGGACGGCCCGTCCGAAGTCGCGCGCGCGGCCCGCGCGTTCAACGCGATGCAGGACCGCATCGCGCAGTACATGGCCGAGCGCATGCAGATCCTCGCGTCGATCTCGCACGATTTGCAGACGCCGATCACGCGGATGCGGCTGCGCGTCGACGTGATGGACGACGACGCGCAGGGCGCGAAGCTGCGCCAGGACCTGCTCGAGATGGAGCATCTGGTGAAGGAGGGCGTCGCGTATGCGCGCACGCTGCACGGCACGGAAGAGGCCGCGCGCCGCATCGACCTCGACGCGCTGCTCGACAGTATCGTGTGCGACTACACGGATGCGGGGCAGGACGTCGCGCTGCACAGCGGCGGGCCGCTCGCGCTCGTCACGAGGCCGAAGGCGCTGCGTCGGATCGTCGGCAATCTCGTCGACAACGCGCTGAAGTTCGCGGGCGCGGCCGAGATCGACGTGCAGGCGGCACCGGGCGGCGGCGCGGTCATCGCGGTGCTCGATCGCGGGCCCGGCATTCCGGACGATCAGCTCGACGCGGTGTTCGAACCGTTCCGGCGCGTGGAGACGTCGCGCAACCGCGAGACGGGCGGCACGGGGCTCGGCCTCGCGATCGCGCGTCAGCTCGCGCTCGCGATGGGCGGCACGCTCACGTTGCGCAACCGGCCGGACGGCGGCGGGCTCGAAGCGCGGTTGACGCTGGCGAACGCGGCGTGATCGGACGCCGCGTGATGCAGCGTCAAGGGCATTGCGGGCTGCGAGTCGAAGCGGCCCGCGTCACACGCGCTGCAAATGCGCGTCGACAAGCGGTGCAAGCGTATCCGCATGCACCGCCGCGAGATCGTGGCGGCCGCCCGGCACCACATGCAGCTGCGCATCGGGCAGCCGTTCGAGCAGGCGCCGCCCGGCCGCGACCGGACTGATCGGATCGTCGTCACCCCACAGCAGGAGCGTCGGCTGCGCGATGCGGCCGAGGTCATGCGACAGGTCCGCGCGAAACGTCAGGAACCAGTCGGGCAACTGCGGGTTCGCTTCCGCGAAGCCGGCGCGCCAGTCGTGCGCGCCGAGCCCCTGCATGTCGAGGCCGCCGGACGTGACCGTCAGCACCAGATGCGTGACGAGCGGCGCACGTTCGAGCGCCGCGCGCATCGCGATCACGCCGCCCATCGATTGCGCGATCACGGCGGTCGGCCGGTCGATCGCGGTCAGCACATGGCGCACGAGGCCGTCGAAGTCGTCGACGGCCGGATCGCGCGGCGTGTCGCCGAAGCCCGGATAGCCGACGATCCGTCGCGCGGCCGGATGCGCGAGGCGGCTCGCGAGCGGTTGCCAGAACGCGGTGCTGCCCGACGCACCGGGCAGGAAAAGCAGTTGCGATGGAACGGGCATGACGGGTTGGTTTTCCGGGGAGCGAAGCGGGTTGAACGAGGCGCGACGATGCGTCAGCACCGGCCGGTGCGCAGCGCGACGGTCCAGTCGTCGCGGCCGCGCGATGCCGCGGTGGCGGCGGCCGTATGCCAGTCGTATTCGACCGCATGGAACTCGGCGTGCCAGCCGGCCGGCGTGCGCGACACCATCGCATAGCGCGCATGTGGCGAACCGGTTTCGATCCGGTGCGGATGCGGAAGATCGTCCATGTAAGCCTGCAGCCCGACGCTGCCCGGGTTGACGATCACACGGCCGTCGTCGAGCTTCGCGATGCGCGGCACATGCGTGTGGCCGCACAGGATCAGCGACGCCGGCGCGTCGCCCGCGCGCTGCGCGATTTCATCGGGCGTCGCCGCGCGGCAGCCGTCGGGCGTTACCGTTTCGAGGAAATAGACGAGGTCGCTGGCGGGCGTGCCGTGCACCATCAGCACGTCGTCGCCGAGCGTCAGGCGCTCGGGCAGCGCGGCGATCCACGCGCGATGGTCGTCGCGCAGCGTGTCGTGCGCCCAGCGGTCGGACAGCCGCATCGCGTCGCGATCGCCGGTCAGCAGTTGCCGTTCGTGGTTGCCCTTGATGGTCGGCAGGTCGAGCGCGATCAGGCGGTCGGCCGTGTCGGCGGGATGGAGTGCGCCCGACACGATGTCGCCGAGGTTGACGATCGCGTCGGCGCCGCGGCGGCGCACGTCGTCGAGCACCGCGTCGAGCGCGGCGAGGTTGCCGTGGATGTCGGACAGCGCGGCGATTTTCATGATGAGCAAGTCGAGGCGAGGAACGGCGATTGTCGCGAATTCGGCGCGGATCGTCCAATCGCACCGATGGCGGGACACGCGCGACGCGCGGCGAGTTTCAGTCGGTCGCGATGCGCGCGTACATCGCGAAATCGCCCGGTACGCCGCGCACCATCCGGAACGCGCGCAACAACCCTTCGTAGCGGTAGCCGCATTTCTGCAGGACGCGCGCGGAGCCGGCGTTGCTGGACAGCACGACGCCCTGGATGCGCATGAAGCCACCTTCGGCGAACGCCCACGCGGTGACGCTCGCGCACAGCGCGCTCGCGATGCCGCACCCCCAGTGCGACGGTACGAGGTCGTACGCGATCTCGGCCGAGCGGTTCGCGGTGGACACCTTATGCAGTCCGATCGTCCCGATCAGCGCGCCCGACGCGTCGTCGACGATCGCGAGACGGCGGATCGAATCCGGATGAGTCGACTCGATGCCGTCGAACAGCGGCAGCAGATCGTCGCGCGCATGCAGGTTCCAGCTCGTGTGGCGGACGACGTCGTGATTCGACAGGTACGCATACCACGCGTCGAGATCCGCGCGGTCGAGCTGCCGGAGCGACAGGCCGGGGAAACCGGAGCGGGGCGGCGCGGCGATTCTCATCGCGCACCCGCCACGCACGATGTGGCGTGCATGCCGACGCGCCTATGCGGCATGACGCCGGTACAGCGCGAGCGAACCGGCCAGGGCGAGCAGCATCGCGCCGCACGTGCGTTCGAGCCACAGCGCGCCCGAGCGCTTCAGCAGCCGCACCGCGCGCGCGCCGAGCAGCGCGTAGCCGAACATCACCGCCCCGTCGAGCAGCGCGAACGTGACCGCGAGCGCGACGTATTGCGGCGCGAGCGGCGCGGACGGATCGAGGAACTGCGGCAGGAATGCGGAGAAGAACAGATAGCCCTTGGGATTGGTCACCGCGGTCAGGAAGCTCTTCGCGAAGATCGACGCGTTGCGTCCGTGCGCCGCGCCGCCATGCGCGACGGCGACGTCGAGCGAGCCCTTCGACGTGAGCATCCGGATGCCGACATACGCGAGATAGGCGGCGCCCAGCCATTTCACCACCGAGAACCAGAATGCCGACGCCATCAGCAGCGCGCCGAGGCCGAGCGCGACCGCGACGATCAGCGCGAAGTCGGACAGCATCGCGCCGGCGAAACCGTAGGCCGCGCGGCGCACGCCGTAGCGCGAGCCGTTGGTCAGTGCGAGCAGCACGGTCGGGCCGGGCGTCGCGATTCCGACAAACGCGACGGCGGCGAAGATCAGCAAGGTCGTTTGATGCATGCCGAAGGCTCCCTATGCGAGGCGGGTGCTCGATTATCGGGCGCGCTTCGTCGCGCTGTACAGCGGCGTTCACCGCGCGACTGATTATCTCGATTCCGGCAAGAAATTGTTTTCATTATTGCGCTGTCGATCGGAACCGGTTCCAACTACCATGGCGGCCGCGACCTCGTGCGTGCGCGTCGCATGCGCGCGTTCCCGCCGCGTGCGGACGCCGTCAACTTCGCAATGCCGGCGGATCTCCTGGCCGCACGCGCTACTCGCATAGAACAACGGGTTCACCGCCCGGAGACGCTACAAACCATGAACAAGCAACTGATCGCAGCACCGCTGCTGCTCTCGCTCGCGGGCATCGCATCCGCGCAAAGCTCCGTCACGCTGTACGGCATCGTCGACGCGGGCGTCACGTATCGCAGCAACGAACGGGTCGGCTCGCCGGGTGCCTACACGGGGCATTCGAACGTCGGCCTGACCACCGGCAACCTGTCCGGCAGCCGCTGGGGCATCAAGGGTTCCGAAGATCTCGGCGGCGGGATGCGCGCGCTGTTCGTGCTCGAGAACGGCTTCGACATCACCAACGGCACATCGGGCCAGGGCGGTCGCCAGTTCGGCCGGCAGGCGTTCGTCGGCGTCGGCAGCACCCGTTACGGCACGGTCACGCTCGGCCGCCAGTACACGTCGCTCGACGACTTCGTGAGCCCGGTCGGCCCGTCGTCGTTCATCGGCGGCTTCGGCGCGCACCCGGGCGACATCGACGATCTCGACCAGACCGCGCGCGTCGACAGTTCGATCAAGTACACGAGCGCGAACTACTCGGGCTTCACGTTCGGCGCGCTGTACGGCTTCGGCAGCCAGCCGGGCAGCATGAAGCAGCGCAACACGTGGAGCGTCGGCGCGGCATACGCGGCGGGGCCGCTGCGCGTGGGCGTCGGCTACGAGCGTTCGGACAACAGCAAGACGGGCGCGACCGACCCGACGGCCGGCAAGTGGCGAAGCACCGACGACGGCCTGTTCAACTCGTCGATCAACGAAGGCTATGCGAGCGCGCAGTCGCAGCAGATCATCGCGACCGGCGCGACGTACGACTTTGGCCCGGCCGTGGTCGGCGTGAACTACAGCAACGTGCAGTACCGCAGCGGTGCTCAGTCGCTGTTCAACGGCCACGCGACCTTCAACGTCGCGGGCGTGTTCACGCGCTGGAACGTGCAGCCGCAGACGCAACTGTTCGCGGGCTACAGCTACACGCGCGGCAGCGACGTCGACGGCATCGACAACCGCGCGCAGTATCACAACGTCACGCTCGGCGCGGTCTACGACCTGTCGAAGCGCACCAGCGTGTACCTGCTCGGCGCGTACCAGCATGCGTCCGGCACGACGCTCGACGCGCTCGGCCGGCCGGTGGCCGCGACCGCGTCGGTGTCGGACAAGGCGAACGGCCACTCGTCCGACTCGCGGTCGCAGGCGATCGTCAGCCTCGGCCTGCGCCAGAAGTTCTGACGTCACGCGCATGACCGGCGGCCCGCGTTCAATGCGGGCCGCCGGTTGCGTGGCCTGTTGCTCATCGATGTCTGTTCCGCCGGCAGCGTGTGATCGACATCGTCGATGCGCTGCCCTCGCTGCGCGCATCGCTCGTCGCCGCACTCGCGGGACATCTTTCCCCTCATCCGCATCTTCATCGGCAACGGCATTCCGCCGCACATCGCCTTATTTCATACATTCACGACTTTCCCGGCAATGCAGCGTGCGCCGCATAATATTTTTTCTCTTTCATTTTAATTTCGATTTGTAATCATTGAATCGCTTTGCCGGAAATGGGAATTCAATGCATGTAAATCAGAAAAAATGACGCGTCCGTATTGGGCGATTCGGAATTAAGTGCCGGAAAGCGCGAATCGCGAGAGCGCCGCCGGGGCGCAGATTTGCGATACGACACCCGGAGCGGCGTGTCTTCAGTCAGCCGGTGTCGCGCGGTCAAAGAACGTAATGAATCATTTGCGGCGCAATTGAACCGGTTTTTTAAAAAATCACCAATATTTCATACGCGGCGAATTAGAGTGTCGAAAAACGATCGTCCGGGAGCATCATTCATGTTATCGAAACAAATTCGCGCGGCATTGCTTGGATTGTGCATGGCAATGCTGGCGCCGGTCGGTCACGCACAAGTGCAATACACGACGGACTGGCTTGCGAACACGTTCGGCACGCTCGCCGCGCACGTCGGCAACGGTGCGCGCTCGCTGTGGGTCGCGCCCGAGGGCGTGATCTATACGGCGTCGCGCTGGGACGAGAACGCGGGCGGCGTCGCGATCTACCAGAATGGGCAGACGCTCGGCACGATCGGCATCCACGACGAATTCCAGGGTGGTGCGATCACCGGCAACGCGAACTCGCTGTTCGTCGCGCTCGGCTACAACCGCACGTTCGGCAGCGGCTCGGTCGGCCGCTACAACCGCAGCACGAACCAGCGCGACCTGCGCATTCCCGTCAGCACGTGGACGGGCATCCAGTACGCGGACGTGATCACGGGCCTCGCGACGACCGGCAACCTGCTGTACGCGAGCGACTTCTACGGCAACCGCGTGCGCGTCTATACGACGGACGGCGTGTGGCAGCGCGACATCGGCGTGTCGGGCCCCGGCGCGCTGGCGCTCGATGCGGCCGGCAACCTGTGGGTCGCGCGCAAGAGCGCGGGCGTCGTCGTGCAGTTCAGCCCGACGGGCACGGCGATGAATACGATCCAGATGGCGGCCCGTGCGCGGCCGGCGTCGCTGTATTTCGATGCGCCGAGCGGGCAGTTGCTGGTGGGCGACGAAGGCCCCGACATGAACATCAAGATCTACGCGCTCGTGGGCCAGCCCGTGCAGCTCGGCACGTTCGGCGTGCAGGGCGGCTACCTCGACACGACCTCGGGCATCAAGGGGCAGGTCGGCGACAAGCGCTTCACGCGCGTCGCCGGCATCGGCAAGGATGCGGCCGGCAACCTGTACGTGCTGAACAACGCGTGGGGCGGCGGCTGGGATCTCGGGCGTAACGGCAGCACCGACCTTCATTCGTACGGCCCGACGGGCGCGCTGCAATGGAAACTGCAGGCGCTGAACTTCGAGGGCGCCGCCGCGCCCGATCCGGCGACCGACGGCGCATTCTTCTACAGCGGCAACAACGTATACACCGGCACCGCGGGCGGCACGTTCGTCGCGAACACGATCGATCCGTTCAGCTATCCGAAGGACCCGCGCCTCGACATGAACGACTACCAGCGCGGCCAGCATTTCGGCCAGCTCGCGCTGGTGAACGGCACCCGGATGCTCGTCGCGACCGGGCAGAACCCAGGCAACTACAACATCTATCACTTCAACGGCGCGAACGGCTACATCGCGATTCCGGACGGCTCGATTCCCGGCAAGCCGTTCAACACGACGCTGCAGGTCACGGCCGGTTTCGCGCTCGACGACAACGGCGACGTGTGGGCCGGGCTCGATCGCACCAACAACATTTCCCACTATCCGATGACGGGTTTCGACGCGACCGGGAAACCGACGTGGGGCAAGCCGGTGCAGATCCCGATTCCGCGCACCGTGCTGCCGCTCACGCGAATCATCTACCAGGCCGACAGCGACACGATGATCCTCGCGCAAGGCATCGCGGGCACCTGGGACTGGACCGCGATGAACGGGCACATCGAGGTCTATCGCGGCTGGAAGGCCGGCAACACGAGCACGCCGAACGTCGCGATCAACCTGACGAGCGCGAATCCGAAATCGATGGCGGCGGCCGGCCACTACCTGTTCGTCGGCTACGTGCACACGGTGCCGAACGTCGACGTATTCGACCTCAACACCGGCAGCCTCGTGACCACACTGACGAACTCGAACACGTCGGCGATGGACGTCGGCAATGACGTCGACTCGATGTACGGCATCCGTGCGTACCTGCGCTCGACGGGCGAATACGTGATCACGAAGGACAACTACAACGGGTCGAGCATCGTCGTGTATCGCTGGCATCCGTGATCGCGCATGCCGCGCCGTTCGGACCAGCCAGATCTCATGGCGCGCCGAGCACGCGGCCGTTCACCTCGCGCCCGTACATCGAGTCGGGCGTGTCGTGGAATTTCGCGCGGGTGTCCTGCACCGAGCCGGTGAAACGCGGGTCCTGCGGGCGCTCGTGACTGTCCATGAAGGTCGCGACGTCCCACGCTTCCTGATCGGTCAGCGTGCCGCCGAGCCCGAGCGGCATGTTGGCCTTCACGAAGTCGGCCGCGTTGCGGATGTCGCCCATCCCCGCGCCCCAGTTGAACGAGCGCGCGCCCCAGAGCGCCGGAAAGACCGGCTTGCCGCCGCTCGATTGCCCCTGGCCGTCCGCGCCCGTCGTCGTGCCTTGGGTGGCGATGGTATTGCCGAGTGCGATGTCGTCCGCGTGGGCATTGCCGGCGAGCAGTGCCGCGCATCCCGGTCGGACATCGAACTCTCCCATATCGTTTTTGTGGGGGCGTGGTGCATCGCCGTGTCGCGGCGATGCGTCGCCATCGCGTAGCCAGTCTAGAGGCGCGCGATCGACAGCGGAAATCGCGATATCGGATGGGAGATATTCGAGGGTCCGATGATTGGCGGAAACGACAAGGCCGCGCGGCGCCGACGTGTGCGGCATCGCGCGGCCTTCGTCTGCCTGCTGCGAAGGTGCGTCAGAACGACACCGTCGTCGTCAGCGTGACGAGCCGCGGCTCGCCGACGGCGACGATCAGATTGCTGTTGCTCGACGGATAGTAGGTCTTGTCGAGCAGATTCTTCACGTTGAGCTGGATGCGTGTCGGGAACTTGCCGATCGTCGTTTCGTAGGCCGCGAATGCGTCGACGGTCACGTAGCCGGGCAGCGTGAAGCTGTTCGCGGTGTCGCCGGGCCGTGCGCCGACGAGCCGCGCGCCGCCGCCGAAGCGCCAGCGTCCGGGCAGGTTCGCGATCGCCGTGTCGTACACCGCGAACAGGCTGCCGGTGTGGCGCGCGACGTTGACGAGCGGTGTGTTGCTGTCGCGGTCGTTCGCGTTCGTGTACGCGTAGCTGCCGATCAGGCTCAGATGGCGCGTGAGCTGCCCCGCGACGTCGAGTTCGATCCCGCGCGAGCGCGCGGTGCCGATCGTCGACGTGATGTCGCCGACCGTGACCGCGACGTTGCGCTTGTCGATCTGGTAGGCCGCGAGCGTGCCAGTGATGCCGGGTTTCAGGCTGAACTTCAGGCCGGCTTCCAGCACGCGGCCAAATTCCGGCGCGAGCGGTGCAGCCACGTTCGACGCGACGTTCGGCTTGAACGAGCGGCTCACGTTCGCATAGGCGGTCAGCGACGGCGTGAGCGCATAGGCGAGCCCGAACTGCGGCAGCCACACGTTGCCGTGCGAGCGGTCGGCGAACACGAACGGCCGCCCCATCCCCGATTCCTGCTGCCACTCCTCCCACCGCAGCCCGCCGACCGCGGTGAGCCGGTCGGTGATCTTTACGGAGTCCTGCACGATCATCGAGTACGTGTGCACCTTCGAAAGCGAATCGCTCTGCTTCGTGCTGACCGTGCCGCCGGGCGCGAGCAGGCCGTAGACGGGATCGTAGAGATTGAAGCCCTTGGTCGCGGCGCCGCGGATCGTGTCGCCGCGGAAGCTGCGCTGGCGCTCGTATTCGCCGCCGATGTAAAGCGCGTGGTTCATCCCCGCGAGCGTCAGGTTGCCGAGCAGGCCGAGCGTCGCGATCTGGTCGGAGTCGTTGCGCCCGAGGTTCGCGTCGGACGTGCGCGACAGCGCGCCGGTCGTGGCGTTGAAGGCGGTCGCGCGGGTGATGTATTGATCGTAGCGGTCGCGGCCCCAGCCGTAGGTCGCGCGCACGCGCCATGCGTCGGAGAGGCGGTGCTCGATGCGCGCGCGCAGCGTTTCCTGGATCCCGCCGCTTTGCGCCCACGCTTCCTCGTAGCGGCGATAGCGCAGCGCATCGTCGGGGCGGCCGTTCACGAGCACGGTGCCGCGATCGAACGGCATCGTGTAGTCGACATACTGGTATCTGACGTCGATCGACGTGTTCGCGTCGTGCCACGAAAGCGCGGGCGCGATCAGCGCGTTGCGTTCGCGGCCGAAGCTGCGCCAGTAGCGGCTCGTATCGTATTCGCCGGTGAGCCGGAACGCGAGCGTGCCGCCCGCGACCTGGCCCGGCTTGCCGAGCGGACCGGTCAGGTCGAACTGCGCGCTGCTGCCGCCGTGGCTCGTGCGCGAGGCCGAGATCGAGCCGCCGAACGTTTCTTCCGGCTTGCGCGTGACGAGGTTGATCACGCCGCCCGGGTCCTGCATCCCGTATAGCAGCGAAGCGGGGCCCTTCAGCACTTCGACGCGGTCGATCGTCGCGAGATAGCTGTGCAGCACCGGTGTGCGCACGCCGTCGACGAGCACGGAGCCGTCGTTGTTCGAGCCGAAGCCGCGCTTGATGAACGCGTCGCGCGTGCCGCCGAGCGTGTTGGTCTGCGTCACGCCGCTGATGTTGCCGAGCACGTCGTCGAGCGAGCGCGCCTGCTGATCCTGCATCACGCTGCTGCTGACCACGGCGACCGATTGCGGAATTTCCTTGAGCGGACGATCGTCGCCGCCGGCGACGCTGCTGGTGCGCGGCTGGTAGCCGACGGTCGGATCGGCGGCCGCCGATGCGGTGACGCTGATCGTCGGCAGTTCGCGTTCGGGCGGCGCGGGCGTCGACGACGGCGAGGACGTGGCCGGCGAAGCCGTGGCGGCAGGTTCAGCATCCGCATGCGCGCCGCTTGCGACGCAAAGAGTGATCAGGGCAGGCAGGCTCGCGCGCCACGGACGCAAGGTCCGCGCGCGGCGGGGCAGTCGACGGGATGGCATGAATCGATGAATGGACGGCGTGCTAAGGATGAAGGCGCGGGCCGCGGCGCTTCACTGATTCGCCGCGGCAGGACGCGCATGATATACGTAATGAGAATCGTTTGCAATTGCGGCGAGGCCGATACGGCTCGGGTATCGCGATTTCCGGGCCGCAGGCCGTCTGCTGCCGTAGCGGCCAAAATTCCTGTCACGTCGCGCTCGACGAGCGGTGTCCGGCAATCAGAACTTCTGCTGGATGCCGGCCATCACGCCGAGCTGATTCATCCCGGTGCCGACCGTCCCGCCGGCGGCGACCGCGTTCGCGGCCAGCGTGCTGTTGAACATGTAGCCCACCGACGTATAGACGGTCGTCCGCTTCGACAGGAAATAGTTCGCTCGGCCGACAAAGAGCGTGGCGTTCGTGCCGCCTTCGCCGTTTTCTCGGCGTTGCAGGTAGCGCACGCCCTGCAGGTCGAGCGCGAGGTAGGGTGTCGCGTAGTACGTGCCGCCGGCGAACACGATGTCGGCCTGCAGGTGTGCGGCCGCCGCGAGATTGCGACGGATCCAGCCCGCGCCGAGTTTCGCGGGGCCGATCTTCACGTAGCCGGCGACGATGTCGCGCGTGTCGGTGTACGCCGGATTGTTCAGCGGCGCGAGCGCGCCGCCGCCGCCGCGCATCACGTCGTGCGATGCGGCGAGCCCGAAATTGCTCGCGTCATAGGCGAGCATTGCCGTGTATTGGCGGCAGGCGACGATGTCGCCAGGCACTTGCCCCGCGCAGCCCGTCGCGGATGGTCCCGCCGGCCCGGCCGCGTCGCGGCCGAAGCTGTAGGTCGCGCCGAGCGTCACGCCGTGGAACGTGCCCTTGTAGCCGATCGCGTTGTCGCTGCGCGCGTTCGGCAGATACGAGTCGAAATCGGCCATCGAATGAATCGACGGACCGATCACGTCGGCATTGGTCAGCACGATCATCGACATGTTCATCTGTCGGCCGAGGGTCAGCGCGCCGAAGGGGCTGTTCACGCCCACGTTCGCTTGCCGCCCGAACAGACGCCCGCCGTAGTTCAGCGCACCGGTGCCGGGCTGGAAGCCGTTTTCGAGCACGAAGAAGGCCTGATAGCCGCCGCCGAGATCCTCCGTGCCGCGCAGGCCCCAGCGTGACGGCACCTCGCCGGTCAGCGTCGGCATGCCGGTGAACGATCCGCCGCGCGCGGCGTTGTTGTAGTAGGACACGCCGGTATCGATGATCCCGTACAGCGTGACGCTGCTTTGCGCACAGGCCGGTCCGGCCAGCGCCATCGCCGTCGCGAATGCGACGCCCAATTTCGTTTTCATGGCTGTCTCCAAACAGTATGTAGATATACTTATCGATTTTTCTAATGCCCCGGACATGTCCGGGATGCCGACGGGTATCGGCAGGGCCGCGTGCGTCGCGCGTTACGAGATCGCCGGATCGCACTGCCGCTGCGGCGCCGCGGCGCGCGCGCCTGCCACTGCGACGGCGATCGCCGCGCCAGTCATCGGCACGAGGAACGCCAGATAGAGATGGGGCACGGACCAGCCGTCGTCGAGCAGCGCACCGACCGTCATCGGCGACAGGATCGCGCCGAGGCGACCGATGCCGACCGCGAGACCGATGCCGGTCGTGCGGATCTCGGCGGGGTAGGGTGTCGGCGACAACGCATACATGCCGGCCACGCACGCATTGATCACGGCGCCGAGGAACACCGCGACGGTCATCCCGATGCCGAGCGAGCCGGTGTTCGCGCCGAACACGACCATCAGCGCGCCGCCGAGCAGCAGCGTCGCGCCCAGCAGGTTGCGCAGGCCGAACCGGGTCGACAGCAGGCTGAAGAGCGACGCGCCCGCGATGCCGCCGAGGTTGAGCAGCACGCCGCCGGTCACGCCCTGCGATGCCGACAGTCCAGCCTGGACCAGCAGCTTCGGCGTCCAGCTCACGACGAAATAAAAGCTGCCCATCACGAGAAAGAACGCAATCCACAGTGCGATCGTGCGGCGCGTGAGCGGTGCGCGCAGCACGGCCGTCCAGCTCGACGCGGGACGCGTCGTGTCGATGGACGCCGTCACGGCCGGCAGCGCGTCGATGGGCGCGCGCTTCATTCTCGCGAGGATGCGGTTGATTTTCTGCAGCGCGTCGTCCGGCCGCCGTGCCAGCAGAAAGTCGAGCGATTCCGGCAGCAGTGCGAGCACCATCGGGATCGCCATCAAGGTCAGGATGCCGCCGAACGCGAACACGCTGCGCCATCCCCACGTCGACAGCAGGTAGCCGGCGATGACCCCGCCGGCGGTGGCGCCGATCGCGTAGCCGGTCGACTGCATGCCGATCGCGGCGCTGCGCCATTTGTTCGATGCGTATTCGCCGCTGATGACGGTCAGGCTTGCGAGCATGCCGCCGATGCCGAGCCCCGTGTAGGCACGCGCGATCGCGAGTTGCAGCGTGCTGTGCGTGGCCGCGCAGGCGAGCATCCCGGTCGAGATCACGGCGAGGCAGAGCAGGATGATGCGGCGGCGGCCGACGCGGTCGGCCAGCGGCGCGATCAACACCGAGCCGATGCCCATGCCGGCGAGCCCCGCGCTCAGCAGCAGGCCGATTTCCTTGCCGCTCAGTTTCCACTCCGCGGCCAGGTGCGGCGCGGCAAATGCGATGGCCAGCACGTCGAAGCCGTCGAGCATGTTCAGCACGACGCAGGCCGTGACCGCCATCGTCTGGAACGCGCTCATCGGGGATGCGTCGATCGTATTGCGGATATTTGCACTCACGTCAAAGACCCTTCATAAAAATAGTATGACTAATCGAATGGGAAAAACAGAAGCCGGCGGCTAACCGCGGGGGATGCTTGCAGCCACAAGCAGGCGTCGTTCGCGCGCCGGCGCGACGGTTACACGGGTTCGGGTTGCTGCAGCAGTCGCTCGATCACGCGCCGCGCGCGATTGGGGCCTGCGTCGACGTGAATGTCGATCTGGCGGCCGCCCGGAAACCGCAGTTGGTTCCGGTATTGCGCTTCGATCACGGTCTTGTCCTCGTCGAACGTCGCCGCCGATTGCTCGATGACCGTTTGCGCGACGCGTTCGACGTCGTGTTGCGGATTGGTCGCGATGGTCCAGAAATAGTGCGTTGTGGTGTCCGTCTCCGGCGTGATGCCGTGGAAGCCGCGCATGTGAAAGCCGCCGCGCGCGGGATCGAGCAGGTCGCCGGTGCCGGCGTCCATCGCGCCGGTCCAGATCCGGATATGCGACACGTGGAATTCGATTTCCTGCCAGCGATCGACCCGGCCCGCGAACGGCCACGCGGCCGTGTACGTTGGCGGCGGGTCGGAATCCGGCATCCGGCGCACCAGCGTCACCGTGTCGCCGTCACTGCTGACGCGGGTTTCCGCGCCCATGTGCAGCGGCGCGTTGCCGCCGATCGTTTTCAGATGGACATAGCCGAGGTGGCTCAGGTCCATCAGGTTGTCGTGAATCAGCTGATACGGCGCGTCGTAATGGTAGTTGCCGCCGCCGAACCGATATTGCGGATCCGTGTGGAACGCATAGCGCGGCGGCGCGCAGGTCGGTTGAGCATGGCCGATCCAGATCCACACGATCGCATCCTGTTCCCGCACCGGATACGACGACACACACGCCTTTGCCGGAATCCGGTCCTGCCCGGGAATCTCCACGCAGGTGCCGTCGCGGTCGAACAGCAGGCCGTGATAGCCGCAGCGCAGGCCGCGCGCTTCGAGCGAGCCGCACGACAGCGGCAGCGACTTATGGCAGCAGCGATCCTCCAGCGCGCCGACTTCCCCGGACGGCAACCGGAACAGCACGACCGGACGGCCGAGCAGCGTGCGGGCGACGGGTTTGTCCGTCAGTTCGGAAGACAGCGCGGCGACCCACCATCGGTCGACCGGGAACTTAGTAGTATTGATCGGTGGCCGGGCATGTTGCGCCATTGATCGTCTCCAGTATTGTGATTGGCCGCCGCGTGTCGGGCGGTCCGTCTACAGCTCTACAGGTCGAGTACCAGCAGATCGCTTCGCGATCGCGAGCAGCACGGCATGAACTGGTCGCCGGCCGCCTGTTCCGCTTCCGTCAGATACGAATCGCGATGATCGGGCTCGCCTTCGAGCACGCGCGTCACGCAGGTGCCGCAGACGCCTTGCTCGCACGACGTGAGCACGTCGATGCCGTTGGCCGCCAGCGCGGCGATGACCGTGCATTCGGCCGGCACGTCGATCACCTTGCCGCTGCTCGCGATGCGGACCTGGAACGCGCGATCCGCGCCGGACGATGCAACCGCGCCGCCGAAAAACTCGTAATGCAGCCGCTCGTCGGCCCAGTTGCGCTGGCGTGCGGCGTTCAGCACCGCGTCCATGAAGCCGCGCGGGCCGCATACGTAGAGGTGGGTGCCGTCAGGCGCCGCGGCGAGCACGGCGGGCAGGTCGAGGCGTTGCGCGGGGGCGCCGTCGTCGACGTGGAAGCGAGCGCGGTCGCGGAACCCGGCTGCGTCGATCCGCTCGACGAAGGCCATGCGATCGGTCGAACGCGCGCAGTAGTGCATGTCGAACGGCGTGCCGGACGAGAACAGCCGTTCCGCCATGCAGAGAATCGGCGTGACGCCGATCCCGCCCGCGAGCAACAGGTGGTGCGGGGCGTCGGGCGCGAGCGGAAATTGATTGCGCGGCATGCCGATCCGGACGGTATCGCCTTGCCGGACCTCGTCGTGAATCGCGCGCGACCCGCCGCGGCCCTCGGCATCGCGCAGCACCGCGATCTGGTAGCAATCGCCGTGTTCGGGGTGGTTGCACAGCGAGTACTGGCGCACGAGCCCGCCCGGCAAATACACGTCGATATGCGCGCCGGCGTCGAAGCGCGGCAAGGGCGACCCGTCATCGCTGACGAATTCGAAGCCGCAGATGTCGCGCGCTTCCTGCCACTTGCGGGCCACCCGGACCGTCAGCGTCGCGGCGCTCATGACGCCTCCTTGATCTGCGCGACCGGAATCACGGGCCGCTGCGGGCTCGACGCGTTTTCGTCGGCGAGCAGCCGCTCGATCACCTTGCGCGACAGCACGCCGCCGGCGTCGATGTTGAGCTTGAGCAGCTTGCGGTCCGGCCACTGCTCGAGGTTGAGTTGCTGGCGCTCGAGCATGTCGAGATCCTCGGCGAAGATCTTGCCCTGGCCTTCGCGGATCTCGGCGGTCAACGCGTGGTCGTCGGGCCGGAAGTTGCGCGCCATCCCCCAGAAATACCAGATCGAGGTGTCCGTCTCCGGCGTGATGAAGTCGACCACGATCGACGACGCCTTCAGCTCGGCCGGCGCGTCGTAACCGCCGTGGCCCGCATGCGCGACGCCCACTTCGATCATCACGTGGCTCGGCGGCGTGAAGCGGCAGATCTGCCAGCGGTCGACCGGCACGTCGTCGGCCAGCCCGTTGCCGCGCAGCGCCATCCGCCAGAACGGCGGCGGCATCACGTTCTCCATGAAGCGGCTCGTGACGACTTCGTCACCGTTGGCGGTCGTCTTCGGCGGCGCTTCGTCGATTTCCTTCTGGCCGATGCTCGTTGCATGCACGTAGGTCTCGTGCGTGAGGTCCATCAGGTTGTCGATCATCAGCCGGTAGTCGCAACGGATGTGATACAAGCCGCCGCCGTGTGCCCAGGCCGGATCTTCGGCCCACTGGAGCGCGGGCAGCTTGTCGGGATCGGCTGCGGACGCATCGCCGGGCCACACCCAGACGAATCCATACCGCTCGACCGTCGGAAAGCTGCGGATCGGCGGAAAGCCGCCGACGCGCTGGCCCGGCATGCCGGCCGTCTTGCCGTTGCAGCCCATTTCCAGCCCGTGATAGCCGCACACGAGCACGCCGTCGCGCACGAATCCCAGCGACAGCGGCGCGCCGCGGTGCGGGCAGAAGTCCTCGAGCGCGGCGACCCGGCCGTCCGCCGCGCGGTAGAACACCATCGACTCGTTGCAAATCTTGCGGCCGAGCGGCTTGCCGTCGATTTCATCGGGCGTGCACGCCACATACCAAGCGTTCTTGAGAAACACGTTCTTCGTCTCCTTCAGGGCGGTGCCGCCGGTGCGCGGCAATTCTTCATTCCGTGTACTGAATGAGATTCAGTGTACGCATTGAGATTGGCCAGGGCAAGGCGAGCGGTATACTGGTTTTCCCGGGAAATGGCGCGACGCAGCGCCATGCCGTCGGCGCACGCAACGGCGTGCGCCGCCTATGTCATCGACTCATTCATGGAAAAAACGAATCCCGCCGACGCGCCGTCTTTCCCGCTCGACCTGTACGACGAACCTGGGCATCTGATCCGGCGCGCGCACCAGATAGCGGTTGCGATGTTCTACGAGAAGCTGGGCCGGGACGTGACGCCGGTGCAGTACGCGGTCCTGCGGATGCTCTATGAGTGTCCGGGGCTCGATCAGGTGACGCTCGCGCAGCGGGTGGCGCTCGACACGTCGACGACCGCGGACCTCGCGGTCCGGCTCGAAGCGAAAGGATTGATCGTCCGCGAAGTGTTGCCGCGGCGTCAGCGGCGCTTGCTGCTGACGCCGGCGGGCGTCGAACTGCTCACGCACCTGATTCCGTCGGTGAAGGAGCTGCGCGCCGGCCTGTTCGACGGCATGGGGGAGGACGATTCGCGGGAACTGATGCGCCTGTTGCGCAAGTTCGTTCATTTGAACAACGAGCAGAGCCGTGCGCCGCTGCGGGTCGGCGAGGAGTCGTAGCGATTGAATGCCCCGCGACGGGGGGAACGATGCGGCAACGCGGCGGCAGGCGCTCAGCGTCGCCCCTCGGCGTCACGGGCGTGACGCTTCCCCTTCCAGCCGCCGGACCGCTTCCGCGACTTCGTTCCTGAAGCGCACCAGCGCCGCCTGCTCCGGCGCGGGCGGTTGCACGGCCGCCCACAGCATGTCGATGAGCTGCGTGGCCGTCGTTTCCGTATCGAGCTTGCGGTGTCCGAGGATCGCATCCCACAGCACGTGCTCGATCGGCCCGAACACCATCGAGCGCAGCAGGCTCAGCGGCATGTCGCTGCGCACCTGCCCGGCCGCCTGGCCGCGCGCGAGTACGTCCATCAGCGGCGCCGTGTAGCGGCGCTGCAGCGCGGTGAGCTCGTCGCTCAACGCATGCTGCTTCGCCCGCCCCTCCGACAGCACCAGCGCGCACAGCCCCGTGCCGTTCACCAGCATCAGCCGCAGGTGCGTGCGCACGATGAACGCGAACTGCTGCTGCACCGACGCTTCCTGCGGCATCCCGATTTCGAACGCGGCAATGATTTCGTCATACCAGTCGGCGATCACGCGCGCGCACAGCTCGCGCTTGCCGCGGAAGTAGCTGAACACCGTCGCCTCCGATACGCCGACGCGCTGCGCGATCTCGGCGGCCGTCGCATGCTCGTAACCCTTTTCGGCGAACACTTCACGACCGGCGCGCAGGATGTCCTGCACGCGCTGCTGGGACTTGCGCCCGGCGGGTGCGCGCGACGGCTCGGGGCGGTCGGCTTTGGCGGTGGTGGTCATGGTGTCGGCGGTAGCGGCTGTCATGCCGCCATGATATCTGAGTGTCACTCAAAAAACTATTGACGACGAGCCGGACGAGGCGCGAAACTGTGCAAAATTTACGCTGTATTGTCTTAATGAATCGACGCATTGATCCGATTTGAGCGAAACTCAGAAATCGGCGCATGCGACCCACTTTCTGGAGACGGAGGAGACATGATCAACCTGCCCGGTGTGCAATTCATGCTCGGTGAAGACATCGAGATGCTGCGCGACGCCGTCGCGACGTTCGCGGCCAAGGAAATCACGCCGCGCGCGGCGGAAGTCGACCGCACCGACCAGTTTCCGATGGATCTGTGGAAGAAGTTCGGCGATCTCGGCGTGCTCGGCATGACGGTGGCCGAGGAATACGGCGGCGCGAACATGGGCTACACCGCGCACATGGTCGCGATGGAAGAGATCTCGCGCGCATCGGCGTCGATCGGCCTGTCGTACGGCGCGCACTCGAACCTGTGCGTGAACCAGATCCACCGCAACGGCACCGACGCGCAGAAGCAGAAATATCTGCCGAAGCTCGTGTCGGGCGAACACATCGGCGCGCTCGCGATGAGCGAGCCGAACGCGGGCTCCGACGTCGTCAGCATGAAGCTGCGCGCGGACAAGCGCGGCGACCGCTACGTGCTCAACGGCACGAAGATGTGGATCACCAACGGCCCCGACTGCGACACGCTCGTCGTCTACGCGAAGACGGACATCGACGCCGGCCCGCGCGGCATCACCGCGTTCATCGTCGAGAAGGGGATGAAGGGCTTCTCGGTCGCGCAGAAGCTCGACAAGCTCGGCATGCGCGGGTCGCACACGGGCGAGCTCGTGTTCCAGGACGTCGAGGTGCCGGAAGAGAACATCCTCGGCCAGCTCAACGGCGGCGTGAAGGTGCTGATGAGCGGCCTCGACTACGAACGCGCGGTGCTGTCGGGCGGCCCGACGGGCATCATGGCCGCGTGTCTCGACGCGGTGGTGCCGTATATCCACGACCGCAAGCAGTTCGGCCAGTCGATCGGCGAATTCCAGCTGATCCAGGGCAAGGTCGCCGACATGTACACCACGTTTCAGGCGTGCCGTGCGTACCTGTACGCGGTCGGCCGCCATCTCGATTCGGCCGGCAGCGACCACATTCGCCAGGTGCGCAAGGACTGCGCGGGCGTGATCCTCTACACGGCCGAGAAGGCGACGTGGATGGCCGGCGAGGCGATCCAGATCCTCGGCGGCAACGGCTACATCAACGAATACCCGGTCGGCCGTCTGTGGCGCGATGCGAAGCTGTACGAGATCGGCGCCGGCACGAGCGAGATCCGCCGCATGCTGATCGGCCGCGAGCTGTTCGCGGAAACGATGTAACGCCCCACGTCACGCGAACGGAGCCCCGTCGATGCCGATCATCGAATCGAAACTGAACCCGCGTTCGGAAGACTTCCGCGCGAACGCCGCGGCGCTGGAGGCGGTCGTCGCCGACCTGCGCGCGAAGATCGAACAGCTCGCGCAAGGCGGCGGCCAGGCCGCGCGCGACAAGCACCTGTCGCGCGGCAAGCTGCTGCCGCGCGATCGCATCGCGCAGTTGCTCGATCCGGGTGCGCCGTTCCTCGAGCTGTCGCAGCTCGCGGCGAACGGCATGTACAACGACGACGCGCCGGGCGCGGGCGTGATCACCGGGATCGGACGGATCGCGGGCCGCGAGTGCGTGATCGTATGCAACGACGCAACGGTCAAGGGCGGCACCTACTATCCGATGACCGTGAAGAAACACGTGCGCGCGCAGGAAATCGCCGCGGAAAACCGGCTGCCGTGCGTGTACCTCGTCGATTCGGGCGGCGCGAACCTGCCGAACCAGGACGACGTGTTTCCCGATCGCGACCACTTCGGCCGCATCTTCTTCAACCAGGCGACGATGTCCGCCGCGGGAATCGCGCAGATCGCGGTCGTGATGGGCTCGTGCACGGCGGGCGGCGCGTATGTGCCGGCGATGAGCGACGAGTCGATCATCGTGAAGAACCAGGGCACGATTTTCCTCGGCGGCCCGCCGCTCGTGAAGGCCGCGACCGGCGAGGAAGTGAGCGCCGAGGATCTCGGCGGCGGCGACGTGCACACGCGCCTGTCGGGCGTGGCCGACCATCTCGCGCAGAACGACGCGCATGCGTTGTCGATCGCGCGCAGCATCGTCGGTCATCTCGCGCCGAAGATCGCGTCGCCGGTGACGGTGCGCGAGCCGAAGCCGCCGCGCTACGACGCGAAGAGCCTGTACGGCGTGATTCCGGTCGACACGCGCAAGCCGTTCGACGTGCGCGAGGTGATCGCGCGCATCGTCGACGATTCGGAGTTCGATGAATTCAAGGCACGCTTCGGCACGACGCTCGTCACGGGCTTTGCGCACATCTGGGGCCATCCGGTCGGGATCGTCGCGAACAACGGCATCCTGTTCTCCGAATCGGCCGTGAAGGGCGCGCATTTCATCGAGCTGTGCTGCCAGCGCAAGATTCCGCTCGTGTTCCTGCAGAACATCACGGGCTTCATGGTCGGCCGCAAATACGAGAACGAAGGCATCGCGCGCCATGGCGCGAAGATGGTGACGGCCGTGTCGAACGCGAAGGTGCCGAAGTTCACGGTGATCATCGGCGGCTCGTTCGGCGCCGGCAACTACGGGATGTGCGGCCGCGCGTTCGGCCCGCGTTTCCTGTGGATGTGGCCGAATGCGCGGATCTCGGTGATGGGCGGCGAGCAGGCCGCTTCGGTGCTCGCGACCGTGCGCCGCGACGGCATCGAGGCGAAGGGCGGGTCGTGGTCGAGCGACGAAGAAGAAGCGTTCAAGCAGCCGATCCGCGACCAATACGAGCGCCAGGGGCATCCGTATTACGCGAGCGCACGGCTGTGGGACGACGGCGTGATCGACCCCGCGCAGACGCGCGACGTGCTGGGTCTCGGCCTCGCCGCGTCGATGAACGCGCCGATCGACGACACGCGCTTCGGCGTGTTCCGCATGTAACGGCCGGGAGGGCTGACCGATGCGATACGAAACGATCAAGGTAAGCGAAGCCGGCCGCGTGGCGACCGTCACGCTCGCGCGGCCCGACGTGCGCAACGCGTTCAACGAGACGACGATCGCCGAGCTGACCACCGCGTTCGAGTGGCTCGACGCACACGCCGGCGTGCGCGCGGTTGTGCTCGCGGCGGAAGGCGCGGCGTTCTGCGCGGGCGCGGACCTGAACTGGATGAAGAAGATGGCCGGTTACTCGGACGACGAGAACCGCGCCGATGCGCGCAAGCTCGCGCGGATGCTCGAGGCGATCCATCGCTGCGGCAAGCCGGTGATCGCGCGCGTGCATGGCGACGCGTATGCGGGCGGCGTGGGCCTCGTCGCGGCGGCCGACATCGCGATCGCCGCCGACGGCGCGAAGTTCTGCCTGTCCGAAGCGCGGCTCGGGCTGATTCCGGCAACGATCGCGCCGTACGTCGTGCGCGCGATGGGCGAGCGCGCGGCGCGTCGCTACTTCACGACGGCCGAAGTGTTCGACAGCGCGCGCGCCGCGTCGCTCGGCTTCATTCACGATGCCGTGCCGGCCGAGGCGCTCGACGAAACGGTCGCGAAGCTGGCCGCGACGCTCGTCGCGAACGGCCCCGACGCGGTGCGGGCATGCAAGCGGCTCGTCGCCGACGTGGCCGGCCGGCCGCTCGACGCGACGCTGATCGAGCAGACCGCCGACTGGATCGCGCGGACCCGCGCCGGCGCGGAAGCGCGCGAAGGGATCGCGTCCTTCCTCGAGAAACGCACGCCTTCGTGGCGTGAATGACGGCGTGCCCCTAACTTTCCGGACGACACCGAAGCCATGTTCGACAAGATTCTGATCGCCAACCGCGGCGAAATCGCCTGCCGCGTCGCCGCGACGTGCAAACGTCTCGGGATCGCGAGCGTCGCCGTCTATTCCGACGCGGACGCGAACGCGAAGCACGTCGCCGCGTGCGACGAGGCCGTGCACATCGGCGGCTCCGCGGCCGCGGACAGCTACCTGCGCATCGAGCGCATCATCGAGGCCGCGCGCGCGACCGGCGCGCAGGCCATCCACCCGGGCTACGGTTTCCTGTCCGAGAACGAGGATTTCGCGCATGCGTGCGAAGCGGCCGGCATCGCGTTCATCGGGCCGCCGGTCGACGCGATCGCGGCGATGGGCTCGAAGGCCGCCGCGAAGGCGCTGATGCATGCGGCCGCCGTGCCGCTCGTGCCCGGCTACCACGGCGACGACCAGGACGCCGCCAACCTGCATCGCGAAGCCGACGAGATCGGCTACCCGGTGCTGCTGAAGGCGAGCGCGGGCGGCGGCGGCAAGGGCATGCGCGTGGTCGAGCGCTCCGAGGACTTTCCGGCGGCGCTCGCGTCGTGCCAGCGCGAGGCCGCGAGCAGCTTCGGCAACGATCGCGTGCTGATCGAGAAATACCTGACGCGCCCGCGTCACGTCGAAGTGCAGGTGTTCGGCGACACGCACGGCAACACCGTCTATCTGTTCGACCGCGACTGCTCGGTGCAGCGCCGTCACCAGAAGGTGCTCGAGGAAGCGCCGGCGCCGGGGCTGCATGAAGACGTGCGCCAGGCGATGGGCGAGGCGGCGGTCGCGGCCGCGCGTGCGGTGAATTACGTCGGCGCGGGCACCGTCGAATTCATCATGACGGGCGACGCGTTCTACTTCATGGAAATGAACACGCGCCTGCAGGTCGAGCATCCGGTCACCGAGATGGTCACAGGGCTCGATCTCGTCGAATGGCAACTGCGCGTCGCAGCGGGCGAGCCGCTGCCGCTGCAGCAGGACGAGCTGCGCGTGCAGGGCCACGCGATCGAGGCGCGTCTCTACGCGGAGAATCCGGCGCGCGGCTTCCTGCCGTCTACCGGCACGTTGAAGCACTTGCGGCTGCCGGAAGGCGTCGAATTCGCGATCGGCGCGGCGGTGCGCGTCGACAGCGGCGTGCGCGAAGGCGATGCGATCACGCCGTTCTACGATCCAATGATCGCGAAGCTGATCGTGCACGGCGCTGACCGCGAAGAAGCGCTGGGCCGGATGCTGCGCGCGCTGCGGGCATGCGAGGTGGTCGGCCTGCACACGAACGCCGCGTTCCTGCAGCGGATCGTCACCTGCGCGCCGTTCGCGATCGCCGATCTCGACACGGGCCTGATCGAGCGCAACCACGCTGCGCTGTTCGCGCCGCAACAGCCGCCGCGCGCGACGCTCGCGTTGGCCTGCGCGGCGCTGCTCGCGCGCGAACGCGAAGCGGCCGCACGGGAAGGCGCGTCGCCGTGGCGTGTGCTGCCGGACTGGCGGCTGAACGGCGGCTATCGCCGCACGCTCGAATGGCATGCGCCTGAACGCGAAGCGGACGTGACGGTCACCTATCTGGACGACGGCGGCAGCACGCGCATCGCCACCGGCGACGCGGCCGCGCAGCCGTTCGCATGGGCACGCGGCGTCACGCCGCTCGACTTCGACGTAACGCTCGACGGCGTGCGCAGCAGCGGCCGCGTGTATGCGGACGGCGACAGTTTTCACGTGTTCACGCAGGGTGTCGCCGAGACGTTCGAATGGCGCAACGTGCTCGCGCACGCCGGCGATGCCGAGCATGGCGGCGGCCGCCTGACCGCGCCGATGCCCGGCAAGGTGATTGCGGTGCTGGTCGAGCCGGGCCAGAAGGTCGAGGCCGGCACGCCGCTGATCGTGATGGAAGCGATGAAGATGGAGCACACGATCGGCGCGCCGGGCGCGGGCGTCGTCGCCGAAGTGCTGTACGGCGTCGGCGACCAGGTCGCGGATGGCGCGCAGCTGCTGATGATGGCGGAAGGCTGACCGGGGCGTGCGTCGCGCACGGGCCGGCGTGGCGCCTCGCGGCGCGACGCCGGCCTTGTCGCATCTGGCGCCGGCGGCGCGCATGTCGTGCCGTGCGGTGCGCCCGGTCGCCAACCGGCGCCGTTGGAGTACTTTCCAAAACCAAAAGGAGCCTGGCGGGAGCGGAGTACTTGGAGCTGGATGGTCGTTAAAGGAAGCTGCATTTTAGGGTACGGGGAGTCTCGGTTGCGAAGGGGAAGCCGTGAAGGGCGT
>NZ_CADFEC010000033.1:0-66002 GCF_902833195.1 Burkholderia sp. BCC1638 | reverse complement strand
TTCCCCGGCTTCCCCGCTGCCGAGATTCTCTACAACGACGACGGCTCGGTGAAGGGCGTCGCCACTGGCAACATGGGCGTGGGCAAGGACGGCGAGCCGACCGAGAACTTCCAGCTCGGCATGGAACTGCACGCGAAGTACACGCTGTTCGCCGAAGGCTGCCGCGGCCACCTCGGCCGCCAGCTGATCGCGAAGTTCAAGCTCGACGCGAACGCCGATCCGCAGGCTTACGGGATCGGCATCAAGGAGCTGTGGGAAATCGATCCCGCGAAGCACAAGCCGGGCCTCGTGATCCACACGGCTGGCTGGCCGCTGAAGTCGGACACCTACGGCGGCTCGTTCCTGTATCACATGGACAACAATCAGGTCGTGGTCGGCTTCGTGGTGGGCCTGGGCTACACGAACCCGTACCTGTCGCCGTTCGAGGAATTCCAGCGCTACAAGACGCACCCGTCGATCCGTGCGTTCCTGGAAGGCGGCAAGCGCGTGTCGTACGGGGCGCGCGCGATCACGGCGGGCGGGCTGCTATCGCTGCCGAAGACGGTGTTCCCGGGCGGCGCGCTGATCGGCGACGACGCGGGCTTCCTGAACGCATCGCGGATCAAGGGCAGCCACGCGGCGATCAAGACCGGCATGCTGGCGGCCGACGCCGCGTTCGACGCGGTGCAGGCCGGCCGCCAGAGCGACGAGCTCAACGCGTACCCGGACGCGTTCAAGCAGTCGTGGCTGTACACGGAGCTGTACCGCGCGCGCAACTTCAAGCAGTGGATGGCCAAGGGGCTGTACCTGGGCACGCTGATGGTCGGGCTCGAGCAGAAGGTGATGGGCGGCAACGTACCGTGGACGCTGCGTCACCAGCACGCGGACCACGAGATGCTGAAGCCGGCGTCGCAATGCCAGCCGATCGAATATCCGAAGCCGGACGGCAAGCTGACGTTCGACCGGCTGTCGTCGGTGTTCATCTCGAACACGAACCACGAGGAGAACCAGCCGGCGCACTTGACGCTGAAGGATGCGAGCGTGCCGGTGGACGTGAACCTGCGCACGTACGCGGGGCCGGAGGGTCGCTTCTGCCCGGCGGCGGTGTACGAGTTCGTGAAGAACGACGACGGCAGCGACCGGCTGGTGATCAACGCGCAGAACTGCGTGCACTGCAAGACCTGCGACATCAAGGACCCGACGCAGAACATCGTGTGGGTCACGCCGGAAGGCGGCGGCGGGCCGAATTACCCGAACATGTAACGCAAACGCATCCCCGCGCCCGCAGGCGCGAACGAACCGGAGTGAAACGATGAGCAATGCAGCGAAGGAAGTCGTGGTGGTGAGCGGTGTCCGTACCGCGATCGGCGATTTCGGCGGGAGCCTGAAGGATTTCTCGCCGACCGATCTCGGTGCGAAGGTCGTGAGCGAAGTGCTGTCGCGTGCGAACGTTTCGGGTGACGCGGTCGGACATGTCGTGTTCGGCCACGTCGTGAACACCGAGCCGAAGGACATGTATCTCGCGCGCGTCGCGGCGATCAACGGCGGTGTCGCGCAGCACACGCCGGCGCTGACCGTGAACCGCCTGTGCGGCTCGGGCCTGCAGGCGATCGTGTCGGCCGCGCAAACGATCATGCTAGGCGATGCCGACGTCGCGATCGGCGGCGGCTCGGAGAACATGAGCCGCGCGCCGTACACCGTGCCGGCCGCGCGCTTCGGCCAGCGCATGGGCGATGCGAAGCTCGTCGACATGATGCTCGGCGCGCTGCACGACCCGTTCCAGACGATCCACATGGGCGTGACGGCCGAGAACGTCGCACGCAAGTACGGCATTTCGCGTGACGCGCAGGATGCGCTCGCGCTCGAATCGCATCGTCGCGCGGCGCGCGCGATCGCGGAAGGCCGCTTCAAGGACCAGATCCTGCCGATCTCGATCCGCACGAAGAAGGGCGAAGTCGCGTTCGACACCGACGAGCACGTGCGTCACGACGCCGGCCCGGACGATTTCACGAAGCTGAAGCCGGTGTTCGTGAAGGAGGACGGCACGGTGACGGCCGGCAACGCGTCGGGGATCAACGATGCGGCCGCCGCGGTGCTGATGATGAGCGCGGACGCCGCGCGCGCGCAAGGCGTGAAGCCGCTCGCGCGTTTGGTCGCATACGCGCATGCGGGCGTCGATCCGGCGTACATGGGCATCGGCCCGGTGCCGGCCACGCAGAAGGCGCTCGAGCGCGCAGGCCTGAAGATCACCGATCTCGACGTGATCGAGGCGAACGAAGCATTCGCCGCGCAGGCATGCGCGGTCACGCAGGAGCTCGGCCTCGATCCGGCCAAGGTCAACCCGAACGGCTCGGGCATTTCGCTCGGTCACCCGATCGGCGCGACGGGCGCGTTGATCACGGTCAAGGCGCTGTACGAGCTGAAGCGCATCGGCGGGCGTTACGCGCTCGTGACGATGTGTATCGGCGGCGGCCAGGGGATTGCGGCGATCTTCGAGAACATCTGATAATCGACCGCTCAGCATCCGAATACACAGGAATCGTCATGGCCATCGAAACCGTCGGCGTCGTGGGCGCCGGAACCATGGGCAACGGCATTGCGCAGACCACCGCCGTTGCAGGACTGAACGTCGTGATGATCGACGTCAGCGATGCGGCACTCGACAAGGGTGTCGCCGCACTGAAGGGCAGCCTCGAGCGGCTCGTGTCGAAAGAGAAGCTCGCCGCCGCCGCACGCGATGCCGCGCTCGCGCGCATCACGACGTCGACCGATTACGCGAAGCTTGCCGCGGTCGACATCGTGATCGAAGCCGCGACCGAAAACGTCGAGCTGAAGAGCCGCATCCTGAAGCAGATCGAGTCTGTCGCGCGACCCGACGCGATCATCGCGACCAACACGTCGTCGATCTCGATTACCGCGCTCGCGGCGTTGCTCGCCGATCCGTCGCGCTTCGTCGGCATGCACTTCTTCAACCCGGTGCCGCTGATGCCGCTCGTCGAGATCATCCGAGGGCTGCAGACGAGCGACGCGACCGCGTCCGCCGTGCGCGCGCTGACCGAGCGTTTCGACAAGTCACCGATCGGCGTGCGCAATGCGCCGGGCTTCGTCGTGAACCGGATCCTCGTGCCGATGATCAACGAAGCGTTCTTCGTGCTGGCCGAAGGCATCGCGTCGGCCGAGGAGATCGACGCGGGGATGAAGCTCGGCGCGAACCATCCGATCGGGCCGCTCGCGCTGGCGGACCTCGTCGGGCTCGACGTGTGTCTCGCGGTGATGGACGTGTTCCTGAAGGACTTCGGCGACACGAAATACCGTGCGTGCCCGCTGCTGCGCGAGATGGTGTCGGCGGGGCGGCTGGGGCGCAAGACGGGGCGCGGGGTGTACGACTACAGTAAGTAAGCGGCGTCTCAATAGCCTCTTCACGCGGCCGCCTTCGGGCGGCCGTTTGCTTTGCACGGCACGCTTACGCGTCGAGCACCGCCAGATTCTGCGGCAACGTCCGCTTGAATATCGCGAGCAACTGCCATGCTGCCTTCGGTTGCAACGTGATCGCATGGCGCACGGCCGCGGCGATCTGGATCATCATCAACTCCGCGAACGCGCCACGTTGCATGCGCGTGGTGCTGGGCGTCACATCGGCCGGCGCATCGGCGAGCAGCCCGGCCAGGAACGCCCCGTCGGCCCGGTCGAGCGCCCGCAGCGCACGGTCGGCCTGCGTCGCGCGCCAGATGTCGCGCATCAGCGGCTCGTCGACGAACATCCGGTAATAGCTGTCCGTGATGCGCGCGAGCGTGCCGATCACGGACGCCTTGTCCGGAAAGGAATCACGTGCACACGGTGGCATCGGCGGGGGCTTGAATGCCGTTCATCGCGGGGATTGCGGTGCGGTAGTGACAACCTTCGTCGAAAGCCGGCCCTCTTCGTCCGAGAGCCGGTTCGACGGCCATTTGCGCAGTCCAATCCCCGTCTCCTCGGTAGTTTCCCTTAAGTCTTCCCGTCCGGATTTTCCCCTAGCGAGCCGTTTCACGTGCTGCGCGCGCCACATGGCCGCGATTCCCGTCGAATCCCGCGCGGCCCCGCCGGCATTGGCTTTCGCGTCGTTTGCGCAGATCTGCACCATGCGCGCGATTTTGCCCATCTTCGATGCATTACCAAAGGTATGGAAAAGCGCACAGAAAATGTATCTGGAGCGACGAAATTGGATTGATACGCTGCAATCACTGAATCAGCGCCGTCAACCACGCGAGAGCGGCATCGAATCTCTGCAGCAAGCGGGCAATCGATGGCGACACGTGCGAAGTTCGCGGTTTCCGTTACCAGTTAGTCGGGATGACAGAATGGCCCCAAATCTGACGTTTGCACCGGGCGACGTACTTCCCCCCGGAGCAATCTCCACCGACGGTGCGCCGTCGATCGCCCGGTCGGGTGTCGCGACCGGTACCGATATCCTGACCGTCAAGCACCTGTCGAAGATTTTCGGTCCGAGGCCCGAGCGTGCGATCGAGCTGATGAAGCGTGGCGTCGGGCGCAACGAGATCTTCGCCGAAACCGGCAACATGGTGGCGGTCAACGACGTGAGCCTGAGTGTGCGGGCCGGCGAGATCTTCGTGATCATGGGGCTGTCGGGCTCCGGGAAATCGACGCTGGTTCGTCTGCTCAACCGGCTGATCGAGCCGACGTCCGGGCAGGTGGTGCTCGAAGGCCGAGACATCGCACCGATGTCGACACCGGAACTGCGCGACGTTCGACGCCATAAGATGGCGATGGTGTTCCAGTCTTTCGCACTGCTGCCGAACCGAACCGTGATCGACAACATCGCATATGGGCTCGAAGTCGCCGGCATCAAGAAGGCGCAGCGCTACGAGGTCGCGCGCGCCGCACTGGAGCGCGTCGGCCTCGGGTCATACGAAAAGCTGCTGCCGAGCGAGTTGTCCGGCGGCATGCAGCAGCGCGTGGGCCTCGCCCGTGCGCTGGCGGTGAATCCTTCGGTGCTGCTGATGGACGAGGCATTCTCCGCGCTCGATCCGCTGATTCGCTTCGAAATGCAGAACGAACTGCTGCGCCTGCAGAAGGAAGAGCAACGCACGATCGTGTTCATCTCCCACGATATCGAGGAAGCGGTGAAGATCGGCGGCCGAATCGGCATCATGAAGGACGGCTGCCTGATCCAGGTCGGCACGCCGGCCGAACTGATCCAGACGCCGGCTGACGCCTACGTGCAGGACTTCTTCCGCAACGTCGACGTGTCTCGCTTCCTGAAGGCATCCAGCATGATGACGAAGGTCGAGCGCGGACTGCTTCGGTGCGACGTGGGTACACCGTCCGACCGCTACCTGAACCAGCTGATCGACAGCGGCGCCGAGTGCGGCTACGTGTGCGACGAGGCTGGCCATTACCTGGGCTGCGTGACGGCCGCCACGCTGCATCGGTCCGGTGCCAGGCCGATTCGCGAGGCATTCCTGCCGGACTTCAACACGGTGTCGATCGACACGGACCTGCATCGGCTCGCGTCGATCGCGCTCACCCAGCAGCACGACGTGCCGGTGACGGATGCAGCGGGACAACTGGCGGGCGTCGTGTCCTGCCGGACGATACTCAAGCAGATGATGCAACGGAGGGCGGCATGAATTCGTCGGTGATCGGGAAGTTCGCGGAAGACTTCGTCAACTTTCTGTTTCTGCATTTCCGTGTCGGGTTCGACACCTTCTCGGCGGGGCTCGGCGCGGTCGTGAAGCTGCTGGAAGACGGTCTCGCCGCCGTGCCGTTCATCGCGATGGTCGTGATCATGGTGGGGCTCGCGCTGTGGCGCCGCGGCATCGTGTTCTCGATCTTCGTCGGCTTCGCGCTGCTCGTCATCCATTACATGGGCTTGTGGGCACAGACGGTCTCGACGCTCGCGCTCGTCACCGCGGCGACCTTCTTCAGCCTCGTGATCGGCGTCCCGCTGGGGATCTGGGGTGCGCGCAACAACCGGATCGGCATGATTCTGCGCTCGCTGCTCGACTTCATGCAGACGATGCCCGCGTTCGTGTACCTGATTCCGGCCGTGATCCTGTTCGGGCTCGGACGCGTGCCGGCGGTGATCGCCACGATCGTGTTCGCGATGCCGCCCGTCGTGCGGCTGACGACTCTTGGGATCCGGCAGGTCCGCGAGGAACTGATCGAAGCAGGCCGCTCGTTCGGGAGCACCGACTGGCAGCTCCTGTGGAAGATCCAGCTGCCGAATGCACTGCCGTCGATCATGGCCGGAGTGAACCAGACGATCATGATGGCACTGTCGATGGTGGTGGTCGCGTCGATGATCGGCGCGGGCGGCCTCGGCGAATACGTGCTGAGCGGCATCCAGCGTCTCGACATCGGAATCGGCTTCGAAGGCGGGCTGGGCGTCGTGCTGCTCGCGATCGTGCTGGATCGCTTGACGGAGAGCTTCGGCGTGAAGGCGAAGAAGAAGGTGAAGAAGCCGATCGCGCGTGCCGGCAAGGCCGGCCCGCGTGGCGCGGCACGTACCTGACGAACCAGGCAGTCGAAGGCGGTTGACGGACGATGAAGCGCCGCGGCCACGGTGCCGCGGCGGAACCGGTGTAGCAGTGCGTGGAGACCAGAAACGCCGACCAAAGGCGTTCCTCACATTTGAAAGACTCGCGTGATTAACAAGGAGTGCTAGATGAATACCCATACGTTCAAGTCGCTTCTGGCGAAACTTGCGGTATCGACGGTGGTTGCCTGCGGCGCAGGTGTAGGAGCGGCGTCGGCGGCCGAGCCGGTCAAGATCGCGGTGACCAACTGGGCTGACGTGCTCGCGGTGGCCAACGTCGCTAAGTACGTGCTGGAAACGCAACTCAAGCAACCGGTGCAGTTCGTCCAGGCCGACATCGGCATTCAGTACCAGGGCGTCGCCCGCGGGGATCTCGACATCATGGTCGGCGGCTGGCTGCCGGTCACGCACGGGACGTACTACGCGAAGTACAAGAACGACCTGGACGACGTCGGCATCATCTATACCGGCGGCAGGAACGGCTGGGCGGTGCCGACCTACGTTCCGGAGTCGGAGCTGTCGTCGATCGCCGACCTGAGCAAGCCGGAAGTCAAGAGCAAGCTGAACGGCACGGTCCAGGGCATCGAGCCGGGCGGCGGTCTGATGCAGGCATCCGAGAAGACCATCAAGGCGTACAACCTGGACGGCTACAACCTCCAGGCGTCGAGCGAAGCCGGCATGCTGGCGAGCGTGTCACGTGCGTACCAGTCGAAGCAGTGGATCGTCGCGACAGTGTGGAGCCCGCACTGGTTGTTCCAGAAATGGCAGATGCGTTACCTGAAGGATCCGAAGGGCACGCTGGGCGGTGAAGAGCAGATCCACGCGTTCGCATCGAAGAAGTTCGCCGGCAAGTTTCCGCGCGCCGACGTGTTCTTCAAGCACCTGAAGCTGACGCTGGCCGACGTCGAAGCCATCGAGTTCGAAGGCAACAGCACAAACGACTACGCGACGGCCGCGAAGAAGTTCGTCGATGCACACCCGGAGAAGCTGAAGGCATGGCTGCAGCAGTAAAGCCGCGCCCAAGCGGCGCGGACGGCGCGATCGGCGTCGTCCGCGCGAACCGGCCGGTCTTACCGACCGAAGTCGATGGCCGGGGCCGCGACGAGGGCGCCGGCCTCGCAGTGTGCGGTACACGCAATCCACGCAGCACGTCACGAATCGCGTCGCGGAGTCAGCAAGTGAACGAGAACGCCCGCTTTTTTTCCGAAACGCTTCAGAGTCGGGATCCGGTGATCGCGTCGGAAATCGCACTCGAACTGCGTCGCCAGCAGAGCCAGATCGAACTGATCGCGTCCGAAAACATCGCGTCGTCGGCGGTGCTGGAAGCACAGGGCACCGTACTGACGAACAAGTACGCGGAAGGCTATCCGTCGCGGCGGTACTCCGGCGGTTGCGACCATGTCGACCGGATCGAGGCGCTTGCGATCGATCGCGCGTGCGCGCTGTTCGACGCCACGCATGCGAACGTCCAGCCGCATTCGGGCGCGCAGGCCAACGGCGCGGTGATGCTCGCGCTCGTCAAGCCCGGCGACACGGTGATGGGCATGTCGCTCGATGCGGGCGGCCTTACGCACGGCGCGCGGCCCACGCTGTCGGGGAAGTGGTTCAACGCGGTCCAGTACGGCGTGAACCCCGACACGCTGCGCATCGATTACGACGACGTGCGGCGGCTCGCCGAGCGTAATCGCCCGAAACTGATCATCGCCGGTTACTCCGCGTATCCGCGCGCGCTCGACTTCGCCGCGTTTCGCGAGATCGCCGACAGCGTCGACGCGAAGCTGATGGTCGACATGGCGCACATCGCCGGCATTGTCGCGGCGGGCCGGCATCAGAACCCGGTGCCGTTCGCCGACGTGGTGACGTCCACCACGCACAAGACGCTGCGCGGCCCGCGCGGTGGCTTCATCCTGACGAACCACGCCGAGGTCGCGAAGCAGATCGATTCGGCGGTGTTTCCGGGCTTGCAGGGCGGCCCGTTGATGCATGTCGTCGCCGGCAAGGCGGTGGCCTTCGCGGAAGCGCTTCGTCCAGAGTTCACCCGCTATATCGACCAGATGCTGCGCAACGCACAGGCGCTCGCGCACGTGCTGGCGGCCGGCGGTCTGACGCTCATCACGGGCGGCACCGACAACCACCTGCTGCTGGTCGACCTGCGGTCAAGACGCATTACCGGCACGCAGGCCGAGAAGGCACTGGAGCGCGCCGGCATCACGTGCAACAAGAACGGGATTCCGTTCGATACGGAAAACCCGTCCGTCACGTCTGGCATTCGGCTCGGCACGCCGGCCGGCACGACGCGCGGCTTCGGAACCGCGCAGTTCGAGCAGATCGGCGAAATGATTCTCGACGTGCTGGCAGCGCTGGGGCGCAATCCGGACGGCGATGAGGCGGTCGAGCGGGCGGTCCGGACCCGCGTGCGCGACCTGTGCAGCCAGTTCCCCATCTACGCGCCTGCGGAGGCGTTTGCCTGATCCTGGAGTCGGGCCTGGCGTAGGAAATCATACGGATCACGTATCGAATCGATCGGAAGCTGGCTGCGCGAATGCAGCGGCGTACCGATGACGTTTTGTCGAATTGCCGGTTTCATGCCTGACGGCTGAAACCTGGCGCAACCACTTGATTGAGGAATCGAAAATGAGCTTCGAGGGCGTACACACACCGCTGGTCACCCCGTTCGACGCGGATGGCGAAATCAACCACGAACTGCTGGGTCGCCACGCGGCCGATCTCGCCGGCCGGGTATCCGGTCTCGGCATCGGCGGGACGACAGGCGAATACTACGCATTGAGCTTCGACGAGCGTGTGCGCACGTTCGACACGGTTGCCGCCGCGGCCGGTGGCAAGACATTCCTGATCGCGGGTATCAACGCGACGACGACGAAGGAAGTGCTGCGCCTCGGCCGCGAAGCGAAGCGCGCGGGGCTGAACGCGCTGCTCGTTGCAGCGCCGTACTACGCGCAACCGACGCAGCAGGAACTGCTCGCGCACCTGCTCACGGTCGACGACGCGCTCGACATGCCGATCATGCTCTACAACTTCCCGGCCCGCACGGGCACCGAAATCGGAGACGACATTCTCGAGCAATTGCTCGAGCGAAAGAATTTCGTCGCGATGAAGGAAAGCACCGGCGACATCGCGCATCTGCATCATCTGTCGACGCACTTCAGCGGCCGGCTCGTGCTGAGCTGCGGGATGGACGACCAGGCGCTCGAGTTCTTCGCGTGGGGCGCGCGCAGCTGGGTCGGCGGCGCATCGAACTTCCTGCCCGAAGCGCACACCGATCTGTTCGACGCATGCGTGGAGCGCGGCGATTTCGCGACCGGTCGCAAGCTGATGGCACAACTGCTGCCGGTGCTCGAACTGCTCGAGCGCAGCGGCAAGTTCATTCAGTACGTGCGCTACGGCTGCGAGCTGGCCGGCTTGCCGGTCGGCGTCGCCCGTGCGCCGCTCGGTGCGCTGTCGGACGACGAGCGCGATGCGTTCGCGAAGCTCGTGAAGCCGCTGCTGCGCGACGGTCGGTAATTCACCATGAGCTCGACTCTGGAATTCGCGCGGTTTCCGGCGCCGGACGGGATGAACGGCTGGTGGGAGAGTCTGCCGCCGGCGCCGGAAGCGAGGACCGTGACGTCCGACAGCCGGTTCGACTGGGTGGTCGTCGGCGGCGGCATCACCGGGCTTTGCGCGGCGCGGCGGCTGGCGGAACTGGCACCCGGCGCGTCCGTCGCGCTCGTGGAGGCCGACCGGATCGGCCGCACGACGGCCGGGCGCAATTCCGGATTCTTCGTCGATCTGCCGCACGACATCAGCAGCGAAAGCTACTCGCGCAGCATCGAGGAGGATCGTGCGGACGTGCGGTTTCAGCGGCATGGCATCGACTATGTGCGCGAGATCGTGCGGCGCTTCGGCATCGATTGCGACTGGCGCGACGACGGCAAATTCCACGCGTCGGTCAACAAGAAGGGTGCCGCCGCGCTCGCGCATTTCGCCGACGGGCTGGCCCGCATCGGCGAAGCGTGCGAATGGCTCGACCAGGCCGGCATCCAGGGGGTGACCGGAACCGACTTTTACACGAGCGCGCTGTTCACGCCGGGCTGCAGCACCGTGCAGCCGGCGGCGCTGATGCGTGGCCTGGCGGCGACGCAACCGGACAACGTGACGGTGTTCGAACTCAGCCCGGTGACGCGGATCGAACCGCGCGGCGACACGCGCGTGCTGCATTTCGCCGGCGGCACGATCGTCGCGAAGCAGGTGATCCTGTGCACGAACGCATACGCGGCGACCTTCGGCATGCATTCGAACGGCTTGCTGCCCGTCTATACGTTCGCGTCGCTCACGCGCCCGATGAACCCCGACGAAGTGGCGAAACTCGGCGGCACGCGGTCGTGGGCGCTGATTCCGGCCGATCCGATGGGCACGACGGTGCGGCGTCTGATCACGAATCGCATTTGCGTGCGCAACCATTTCGCGTTCCGGCCGGACGTGAAGATATCGCAGGCCGATCTCGCGAAGTCCCGGCATCTGCATCAACGCTCGTTCGAGCGACGCTTCCCGATGCTCGGCGGCGTCGAGCTCGAATATACGTGGGGCGGGCCGCTGTGCCTGTCCGCGAACAACGGTGCGCTGTTCGGCAGGCGCGACGACGGCCTCTACGAGGCGATCGGCTGCAATGGCCTCGGCCTGAGCCGCGGGTCGGCCTCCGGCAAGCTGATTGCCGAATATGCGCTCGGCGAATCGAACAGCCTCGTGCAGCAGTTGCTCAAGCAGCCGCATCCGCGCCCGCTGCCGGTTCGACCGATCGTCGACCTGGCCGTGTCGGCGACAATCTGGGCCAAGGAATTCTCGGCCGGTGCCGAGCTTTGATTATTGAGGAAACAACATGACGACCCATCAGGATTGGAAGCAGAAAGCGAACGCGTTGTCGCTCGACGGTCGCGCGTTCATCGCGGGGCAGCGCGGCGCGTCGGCGTCGGGCGAGACGTTCGCGACGCTCAACCCCGCCTCCGGCGAGGTGCTCGCCGAGGTCGCGCGATGCGGCGAACGCGACGTCGACCGCGCGGTCGCGGCCGCGCGCGACGCGTTCGAATCCGGCGTCTGGTCGAAGGCCGCGCCCGCGCACCGCAAGGCGGTATTGCTGCGGGTCGCGCAACTGATCGACGAGCATGCCGAGGAACTCGCGCTGCTCGAAGCGCTGGAAGCCGGCAAGCCGATCGGCGAATGCCTGGGGCTCGACATTCCCGAGTCGGCCGCGTGCATTCGCTGGCACGCGGAGGTGACCGACAAGCGCTACGACGCGTTGTCGCCGTCCGGTGCGGGCGTGGTGAGCATGATCACGCGCGAGCCGATCGGCGTCGTCGGCGCGGTGCTGCCGTGGAATTTCCCGGCACTGATGCTCGCGTGGAAGATCGGCCCCGCGCTGTCGGTCGGCAACAGCGTGGTCGTGAAGCCGGCCGAACAGACGTCGCTGTCGACGCTGCGGATCGCCGATCTCGCGCTCGAAGCGGGCGTGCCGCCGGGCGTGTTCAGCGTCGTCACCGGGTTCGGCGGCGAGGCCGGCGAGGCGATCGGCCGCCACCGGGACGTCGATCTCGTCGCGTTCACCGGCTCGACGGCCACCGGCAAGCGGTTCCTGCACTACTCGGCCGATACGAACCTGAAGCGCGTCGTGCTCGAATGCGGCGGCAAGAATCCGCAGGTCATCCTGCCGGACGTCGCGAACCTTGACGCGGTGGCCGAGCAGGCGGTCGCGGCCGCGTTCTGGAACATGGGCGAGAACTGCAGCGCCGGCTCGCGGATCATCGTTCCGGCGAGCCGGAAGGCGGAACTGCTGGAGAAGGTCGAGGCGGTGCTCGCCGGGTGGAAGACCGGCGATCCGCTCGACCCGGACGTGAAGCTCGGCGCGCTGATCGAGCAGAAGCATTACGAGAAGGTGCTCGGCCATATCGAACAGGCGAAGGCGGAAGGCGCGCGCGTGGTGTGCGGCGGGCGCGCGATCCTCGCGGAGACGGGCGGCTGGTTCGTCGAGCCGACGATCTTCGATCAGGTGACGCCGGAGATGAGCATCGCGCGCGACGAGGTGTTCGGGCCGGTCGTGTGCTTCATCGAATACGACGACGTCGACGATGCGGTGCGGATCGCGAACGACACGTGCTATGGGCTGGCCGCGTCGCTGTGGACCGACAACGTGAACAGCGCGCACAAGGTCGCCGCGCGGATTCGTGCCGGAACCGTCACCGTGAACTGCTTCGGCGAAGGCGACCAGTCGACGCCGTTCGGCGGCTTCAAGCAGTCGGGTTTCGGCGGACGCGACAAATCCGTGTACGCGCACGATCAATATTGCGAGCTGAAGACCACCTGGCTGAAGCTGGACTGAGTGCACGCGCGGGCCGCGCGGCGGGGCCGACGAACATGCCGATCCGCCGTGCGCCTTGCAGTCCCCGTCATCGCTTCCGATAATGGCGACGCAGTGCACGATCGATCGAGAATGGCGTCATCGCAACGCTGCCCGGCCGACTCGCGAGCCGTAATATTCAGACAATCGAAAGGCTTGCGATGAAACTGTCCGCGGGCAGCCGATGGGGACGGTCGTCGACGAATGCGTCGACGCTGCGTCCGACCTCCGTTTTTGAGAGTGAACGCCATGTTGAAGAAGCAATTGTTTGCAGACCGACTCCTCGCGCAGATGCCGTCGCTTCGCGCGCTGCGGTGTTTCGTGACGGCGGCGCGCTACGAGAGCTTCACTCAAGCGGCCGAGGTGCTTTGCGTGACGCAGGCCGCGATCAGCCGGCAGATCAAGGAGCTCGAGGATTCGCTCGACGTCGCGCTGTTCGAGCGAACCGGCCGGCATATCGCGCTGACGGATGCGGGGCGCGTCCTCTACAACGCGTCGTACCTGTCGATCATGAACATCGCCGAGGCGGCGGAGGCCGTGCGCCGGACCGACAAGCATGCGTTGATGGTCTGCGTGTCGCATACGTTCTCGGCGCTGTGGCTGTCGTCGCGGCTGCCCGCGTTTCGCGAGCGGTTTCCGGATATCCGGCTGAACGTGATCGTCACCGAGCACTTCATGGAACTCGACGGGCTCATCGAGCCCGACGTGATCATCACGAAGAACCCGCCGCGCGAGCCCGAGTTCGAGGCCGAGCCGCTGTTTCACGACATCGTGTATCCGGTGTGCAGCCCGTCGTTTCACGAGCGGCATTTTCACGGCCGGTCGCTGAAGCCGCTCGACCTGCTTTCGAGCCCGACCCTGAACCTGTCGATGCTCGGCCGCGCGCAGGTCTGCGAGCACGTGGACTGGCGCGTGTGGCGCAACTGGTTCCAACAGAGCGACGGCACCGACATGCTGACCGGGAACAAGTATCTGGAAAGCAACGACTACCGGCTGCTCGTCGCGCAGGCCGAAGCCGGCGAGGGCACGCTGCTGGGCTGGCACCACCTCGTGCACCGTCAGATCGACCAGGGCATCCTGATGCGGCCGGTGCAGGACGTGCTGGTGTTTCGCGATCGCCATCACTATCTGATCACCCACCGGAATGCGCAGCCGCGCGAGGAATACCGGCTGTTCCGGAAGTGGCTCGGCGACGAGGTCGGCGTGATGATGCGCGGCTGGCTCGATGCCGGCGTCGAGATCGCTCAATAGCACGCCGCCCCGCATCGCGCGTTCGTCAGATGAAAGCTGCGTTGTCATCGCCCAAAGGTTATCGTCGTCTGATCCCGTCCGTGACCGCACTCGTCGAATTCGAGGCGGTTGCCCGCCTCGGCAGCTTCACGCTGGCCGCGCACGAGCTCGGCGTCACGCAGGCCGCGGTGAGCCGGCAGATCAGGTTCCTCGAGGAAGTGCTCGGCACGCGCCTGTTCCATCGGCTGCATCGCTCGATCGCGCTGACCGAAGAGGGGGAGGCGCTGTACCGGGTGGTCGCCGAGTCGATGCAGAAGATCGCCGGCGTGTTCGATCGCCTGACGAGCGGCCCGATCCGGCAGGAACTCGTCCTCGCGGCGACCTCCGCGTTCTCGCATTTCTGCCTGCTGCCGCGGCTTGCCGCGTTGAAGACCGCGCAGCCCGAACTGCAACTGCGTCTCGCGACGCTGATGTTTACCGCCGATCTTCGACACAACGAAATCGATATCGCGGTGCGCTACGGGAATGGTCGCTGGGCCGGTGGCACCGCGATCCTGCTGTTCGACGAGGAAGTATTTCCCGTCTGCTCGCCGGCCTGGCTGCGGCAGCACGGCACGCCGGAATCGCTGACGGAACTCGCCGCCGTCGCGCTGGTGGAGTCCGATTCGACATCGGAGGGCTGGATGGGGTGGGAGGCGTGGTTCCATGCCGTCGGCTTCCGGCCCGACCGCCTGAATTACGCGCTGCGCTGCAGCCTGTACACCGATGCGATCGACGCCGCGCGCTACGGTCATGGTGTCGCGCTCGGCTGGGGGCGGCTCGTTCATGACCTGCTCGACGCTGGGGAACTGGTGCGATTGCCGGTGGCATCCCTGCAGATGACGGACGCCTACTACATCGTGGTGCCGCACGGAAAGAGGATCACGCCGGCGATCGGCGGCCTCGTCGACTGGCTGCGGGCCGACGGCGGGCAGCGCTGACCCGGCTCGGTGACCGGATTTCCCCGGCACTTTTCCGCACACCCGATTCGCATGACGCAAGGTAATGCCAGAACGAAAATAAAGCGCGTTGATGCTCCTTTTCGGCAATCCAATACTGAAATCGACGCGGAACATTCGAAGCCGCGCGATTCCATCAACACCGGATTGGAGAAAGACGATGTCCGAAGTACAAGTCAAGACGCATGGCGAGCTGGTCCGCGGCCGCCAATCGGGCCACGGGATGCCCGGTGAGCTGTTCGGCCGTCAGGACGTATTCGAAACGGATGTCGAAGTCTTCTTCCGGAAGCACTGGATCCTGGTCGGCGTGACCGCCGACGTTCCGGAGCCCGGCGACGTGTCGACCGTCGACATCGGAAAGTCGTCGATCCTCATCGTGCGCGACGACGACGAGAACATCCGTGCCCACCGGAACGTGTGCCGCCACCGCGGCGCGCGCCTTAAGGAGGCCGGGAAGTCGACCGTCGGAATGCTCGTATGTCCTTATCATCAATGGACCTACGATCTCGATGGCACACTGCGCCACGCGACGCACATGGGCAAGGATTTCGACACGAAGTGCCGCAGCCTGATTCCGGTGAAGACCCGGATCATCGGCACGCACATCTTCGTATGTCTCGACGACGATGCACCCGAAGATATCTCGAAGCTCGAGGAGACGATGGCGCCACGCTTCGCGCCGTACGACCTGCGGCATACGAAGATCGCGTTCGAGCAGGAGATCGTCGAGAACGGCAACTGGAAGCTGGTGATCGAGAACAACCGCGAGTGCTACCACTGCGCTGGCACTCATCCGGAGCTGACCGCTTCGTTCCTGCCCGAGGATTTCGGCATCTGCCCGGAAAACCTCACGGAAGAACAGCGTCAGGCGTTCGAGGAATACCAGGCGCGCAATGCCACCTGCCAGGCGAACTGGGAGCGTGAAGGCTTCGTCGGCTCGACCGTCGAATGGCTCGACGAGGATGCCGTCACGCAGTTCAGGACGCAGCAGCTCGTGATCGCCGGCGAGGGGGAATCGCAGACGATGAGCACGAAGGTGGCGAGCACGAAGCTGTTCGGCGAGCTGGAGCGGCGCGATCTCGGCGATATGCATCTGTGGACGCACAATTCGTGGACCCACGTGATGAGCGACCACGCGGTGATCTCGTACATCATCCCGCTCGCACCGGACAAGACGCTCGTGCGCACGAAATGGCTCGTCCATGCCGACGCGGTCGAGGGCGTCGATTACACACTGTCGGATCTGACCGAGGTATGGGTCGCGACGAATACGCAGGACAAGCACCTCGTCGAGATCACGCACGCGGGCACGCAGGACCCCGCGTATGCGCCGGGTGTGTTTTCGCCGTTCACCGAGGCTTACGTCGATCGGTTCTCACGCTGGTATTCGGCGCGGTTGAGCGCACATGGAGTCTGACGCCGGTTGGACGCGCCGAGAGAGGATCGGAGTCGATCCGTCCCGGCGCGCAGGATTTCAGAATTGAAACTTCGATTCCATATCTGAGCCGATATGGCGCCGCGCTTCGCGTTCGGTCCCCGACCATCAACGCTGTCCGTTCGATATCGAACGTGGCCTGCTTTTTGCGTTAACCGGACGACATGCTCGATGTCCTCTCGTCTGACCGGTCTTTCCTGATGAAACGAAGCGGACAGTTCGAGAGGCGACTCGCTTTTCAATCGTAAGGTGAATGCAATGACTGGCAGCGGTAAACGAAACACGGTACCGGGCAACGACGCGCGCTGCGTAGCGCCGGAGCGCGAGGCGGACGCAGATCGATCCGCGACGACGCGCGAATCGTCCGGTGAACGACGACCCGATACGAACTGGGCATGGGCAAAGGGAACAGCGGGCTACGACTGGATGGATCACGCACCACTTTTCGATCACCGCGATTGATCCTGTCGCGAACGCAGGTCGTGCCACGGGATCGCCCCGTGGTTCGACCGACGACGATCGATGATCGACCTGCGAGCCGGTCCCTTATTTCCCGCTGGTCGGCTGGATGCTATTCGTCGTCGCGATGTCGATAGCGGCCATCCGGCGATCTGGCGAACATGTCGACTGGCGAAAGCCAGGGACGATGCAACCTCGAATGACCGACGCGCGAATCCGCACGCCGCCCAGCGAAGCAGGCGGGTGGAGGACGGCGCGTCGGCGAGCTCAATTCAACCATTCACTTTCCATGGCCGCCGTGACGCCTACCCCCATCCAGTCCATCCTGATCGCGAACCGCTCGGAAATCTCGATTCGCGTGATGCGTGCCGCCGCCGAACTGAACATGCGTACGGTCGCGGTGTATTCGAAGGAAGACCGCCTTGCGCTGCACCGCTTCAAGGCGGACGAGAGCTACCTGATCGGCGAAGGCAAGAAGCCGCTCGCCGCGTATCTCGACATCGACGACATCCTGCGCGTCGCGCGGCAGGCGAAGGTCGACGCGATCCACCCCGGCTACGGCTTCCTGTCGGAGAACCCCGATTTCGCGCAGGCGGTGATCGATGCCGGCATTCGCTGGATCGGTCCGTCACCGGACCTGATGCGCACGCTCGGCAACAAGGTGGCCGCGCGCAATGCGGCGATCGCGGCCGGCGTGCCCGTGATGCCGGCGACCTCGCCGCTGCCGGACGACCTCGACGCCTGCAAGGCGCTGGCCGCGGAAGTCGGCTATCCGCTGATGCTCAAGGCGAGCTGGGGCGGCGGCGGGCGCGGGATGCGCGTACTGGAAAACGATCAGGACCTCGAAACCCTGCTGCCGGTCGCGCGTCGCGAGGCGCTTGCCGCGTTCGGCAACGACGAGGTGTACGTCGAGAAACTCGTGCGCAACGCGCGGCACGTCGAGGTACAGATACTCGGTGACCTGCACGGCACGGTCGTGCATTTGTACGAGCGCGACTGCACGGTGCAGCGGCGCAACCAGAAGGTGGTCGAGCGCGCGCCGGCGCCGTATCTTGACGACGCAGGCCGGCAGGCGCTGTGCGAATCCGCGCTGCGCCTGATGCGCGCGGTCGGTTATACGCACGCGGGCACCGTCGAATTCCTGATGGATGCCGACACCGGCCAGTTCTACTTCATCGAGGTGAACCCGCGCATCCAGGTCGAGCACACGGTGACCGAGATGATCACCGGCATCGACATCGTGAAGGCGCAGATCCGCATCACGGAAGGTGGCCGGATCGGGCTTGCGGAGGACGTCGTGAACGGCGACGGCGCGATCGTCGAACGTGCGGCCGGCGTGCCCGCTCAGCAGGCGATTCCGCTGAACGGCAATGCATTGCAATGCCGGATCACGACCGAGGACCCGGAGAACGACTTCCTGCCCGACTATGGGCGGCTCACCGCGTACCGCAGCGCGGCGGGCTTCGGCGTGCGCCTCGACGCCGGCACTGCATACGGCGGCGCGGTGATCACGCCGTACTACGACTCGCTGCTCGTCAAGGTGACGACCTGGGCGCCGACGGCCGCCGAATCGATCCACCGGATGGATCGCGCGCTGCGCGAGTTCCGGATTCGCGGCGTCACGTCGAACCTGCAGTTCCTCGAGAACGTGATCAATCACCCGGCCTTCATCGCGGGCGACGTGACGACGCGCTTCATCGACAAGACCCCGGAACTGCTCGAATTCGCGAAGCGCGGCGATCGCGCGACGAAGCTGTTGCGCTATCTCGGCGAGCTGAACGTGAATGGGAACGCCGAGATGAGCGGCCGCACGCTGCCGGCATTGCCGTTGTCGAAGCCCGTGCTGCCGAAGGTCGATACGGCGATGCCAATTCCGGCCGGCACACGCGATCGCTTGCGCGAGCTCGGCCCCGAGAAATTCGCGACCTGGATGCTGGACCAAAAGCAGGTGCTGCTGACCGACACGACGATGCGTGACGCGCACCAGTCGCTGTTCGCGACGCGCATGCGCACCGCCGACATGCTGCCGATCGCGCCGTTCTACGCGCGCGAGCTGTCGCAGCTGTTCTCGCTCGAATGCTGGGGCGGCGCGACCTTCGATGTCGCGCTGCGCTTCCTGAAGGAAGACCCGTGGGAACGCCTTGCGCTGCTGCGCGAACGCGTGCCGAACATCCTGTTCCAGATGCTGCTGCGCGGCTCGAACGCGGTCGGCTACACGAACTACGCGGACAACGTCGTGCGTTTCTTCGTGCAGCAGGCCGCGAGCGCGGGCGTCGACGTGTTCCGCGTGTTCGACTCGCTGAACTGGGTGCGCAACATGCGTGTGGCGATCGATGCGGTCGGCGAGAGCGGGATGCTGTGCGAAGGCGCGATCTGCTACACCGGTGACCTGTTCGACACGTCACGTTCGAAGTACGACCTCAAATACTACGTCGGCATCGCACGCGAGCTGCAGCAGGCCGGCGTGCACGTGCTCGGCATCAAGGACATGGCCGGCATCTGCCGCCCTCAGGCGGTCGCCACACTTGTGAAGGCGCTCAAGGAAGAAACCGGGCTGCCCGTGCATTTCCATACGCACGACACGAGCGGGATCGCCGCGGCGTCGGTGCTCGCGGCAGTCGGTGCGGGCTGCGATGCGGTGGACGGCGCGCTCGACGCGATGAGCGGGCTCACGTCGCAGCCGAACCTGTCGAGCATCGCGGCGGCGCTGGCCGGCGGCGAGCGCGATCCGGGGCTGGACCAGGACCGCCTGCACGAAGCGTCGATGTACTGGGAAGGCGTGCGCCGGTATTACGCGCCGTTCGAATCGGAGATCCGCGCGGGTACGGCCGACGTCTACCGCCACGAGATGCCCGGCGGCCAGTACACGAACCTGCGCGAACAGGCGCGCTCGCTCGGCATCGATCACCGCTGGACCGAGGTGTCGCGCGCGTATGCGGACGTGAACCGCCTGTTCGGCGACATCGTCAAGGTCACGCCGACGTCGAAGGTGGTCGGCGACATGGCGCTGATGATGGTCGCGAACGACCTCGCCGTGGACGACGTGCGCAACCCGGACAAGGACATCGCGTTCCCCGAGTCGGTCGTGTCGCTGTTCAAGGGCGAGCTGGGCTTCCCGCCCGACGGCTTCCCGGCGGACCTGTCGCGCAAGGTGCTCAAGAGCGAGCCGCCGGCGCCGTATCGTCCCGGCGACCAGATTCCGCCGGTCGATCTCGATGCGGTGCGCAAGCAGGCCGAGGCCGCCTGCGAGCAGCCGCTCGACGACCGGCAACTCGCGTCCTACCTGATGTATCCGAAACAGACGGTCGACTATTACGCGCACGTTCGCGCGTATAGCGACACGTCGGTCGTGCCGACGCCGGCGTTCCTGTACGGACTGCAGCCGCAGGAGGAAGTGGCGATCGACATCGAGCCGGGCAAGACGCTGCTCGTGTCGCTGCAGGGCCAGCACGCCGATGCGCAGGACGGCATCGTGAAAGTGCTGTTCGAGCTGAACGGCCAGTCGCGTTCGGCGCTGGTCGAGCAGAAGAGCGTCGTGCAGGCGGGCAAGGAGCGTCATGGCCTGCAGCGTGCCGACCCGGCGAATCCGCTGCACGTGGCCGCGCCGATGCCGGGCTCGGTCGTGACGGTGGCCGTGCAACCGGGGCAGCGTGTGTCGGCCGGCACGACGCTGATCGCGCTCGAGGCGATGAAGATGGAAACGCACATCGCGGCGGAGCGCGACTGCGAGATCGCGGCCGTGCATGTGAAGCCGGGTGATCGGGTGGCGGCGAAAGATCTGCTGATCGAGTTGAAAGACCCGACGCAATGAGGGTTGCCGCGATCGGTCGTGCGTGGTGACCGAGCGGTGCATCGCAACCGGCATGCCGCCTGGCGGGGGAGGCGTGCCGAACTGTCCGGCGTCGGCTGGCTGCGCGCCGATGCGCGGCCAGCCGGCCCGCCACCGGTCAGTACGCCGCGTCGGTGCCGCCCTGGTCGGTGACGATCGCCACGCCGGAACTCGTGCCGAGCCGCGTCGCGCCGGCCTCGAGCATCGCAAGCGCGGTGGCGCGGTCGCGCACGCCGCCCGATGCCTTCACGCCGAGCACGGGGCCGACCGTGCGGCGCATCAGCGCGACGTCCTCGCGTGTCGCGCCGCCGTGCCCGAAGCCGGTCGACGTCTTCACGAACGCGACGCCGAGGTCGCGGCACATCTCGCACACGCGCACCTTCTCGTCGTCGGTCAGCAACCCCGTTTCGAGGATCACCTTGAGCGGCACCGTCCCGCAGGCGCGGTGCACCGCGTCGATGTCGGCCTTCACGTCGTCGTCGCGGCCGCTCTTCAGCGCGCCGAGGTTGATCACCATGTCGATCTCGCGTGCGCCCGCCGCGATCGCGGCCGACGCTTCGAACGCCTTCGCGGCGGACAGGCCCGCGCCGAGCGGGAAGCCGACCACCGCACACACGAGTACGCCGGTGTCGGCCAGCTCGCGCGCGGCGAGCGGCACGTTCGCCGAATTCACGCAGACCGAGTAGAAGCGATGCTCGGCCGCCTGGCGGCAGAGTTCGCGGATCTGCGCGTCGCTCGCGTCGGGCGCGAGCAGCGTGTGATCGATGGTTTGGGCGAGCTGGGCGTTGGAAAGCGGCATGTGTCGGGACTCCACGGATCGTGTGCCGAAAAGGTACACGGAAAGTTGATCTTCTCACATCGGTTTGTGACGAACGCGACATCGCTGATGAGGGTGCTGCGAGGGCATTCGTCGTCCCCGACGACCGTGCTCAGCCGAGGCTGACGCTGCATGAGGCGACGGTGTGAAAGATCGGGCGCGCCGCCGCTACACGTCGACGACCCCGCGCCCGAGTGCCACCACACGGCCGCCGACGCCGATCGCGCCGTGCTCGCTGACCGACAAGCGAAGCAGGCAAGGCCGGCCGACGGCTTCGCCTTGTTCGACCTGAAACGCGGCGGGCAGCGGATGGCCGGCTGCAAGCAGCCAGCCGCCGAGATTCGCGCAGGCCGACCCGGTACCCGGGTCTTCAAGAATCCCGCCGCCCTGTTTCGCAAAGAAATAGCGGGAGACCACTTTCCCGGGGCGATTCGCGTCGAACGCGAACACGTAGGCGGTCTTGCGGCCGAGGCTGCTGGTCGGCCAGATATCCAGGCAGGCGCTGTCGGGCCGGGCGCGGCGCACGGCAGCAGGGTCCTTGACCGCGACCAGCAACTGATCGGCGCCGGTATCGACCCAGCGGGGCGGCGCGAGCAAATCGTCCTGCGTCAGCCCCAGCATGGCGGCCGTTTCGGCATCGGACAATGCGCAGGGTGCCGTTTTCGGCACGCCGGCGTGCGGCGCGGTGAACGTCCACACGTCGTCGCTGGCCTTGACGTCGACCACGCCGGCCTTGAATTCGAGCGAGAACTCGTTGCCGACATTCAGCAGGTCGCGCACGACATGCGCGGTGCCGAGCGTCGGATGGCCCGCGAACGCCATTTCATGGCCGGGCGTGAAGATGCGCACGCGTGCACGCGCACGCTCCGACGGCAGCACGAAGGTCGTTTCCGACAGGTTGAACTGCACGGCCAGTGCCTGCATGGTCGCGTCGTCCATGCCGCGCGCATCCTCGAACACGCAGAGCGGGTTGCCGCCGAACGTGGATTCGGCGAATACGTTGAGCAGGCGGAACGCGTACTGTGTCATTGGGATCTCGCGTAGGTGGGTCTTGCCGGTCGGGACGCGCGAGCGTCGACGGCGTGTCGGGCTGCTTCGGCGCGATTCCGTATTTTGCCGGACGCATCGCGCCGATCGATGCGCGACCGATCGGAATTTCAGTTTTCATGCATCATCGGGTCTGTCCGATTCGTCGACGGCGATCGGGCCCGGGCATTCTCGAATACGCAACGATCGCGGATATTTTTTCGCCGGAGCACGAGGTCGCCCGAGAATCCGCAATCATTCGATTCGATCACGCCGCCGCCGTGCCCATGCAACGCACGACACTTGCCGAATCAGTCAGGCTGGAGGAAGACATGGCACTGCTGAATCCCCGATCTGCCGCGGCAATACCGTGACGGGGAACGCGCTGGCCCCCGGTACTGGGTGAACCAGACGCAGGACATCCGGGGCGTGACCGCGCTCATCCTGAAGTCGCTGGCGGGTCTGGTGCGCGACGCCGCGCGCGGCTCAGCCATTCAGTGCGACGACACGAACACCGCATCGTCGAACGCCGCCGGAATCGCGAACTGCGCGCGCATGCGCTTCGTTTCCTGCGCGGGCGTCTGGCCGAACAGCCGTTTGAATTCCCGGCTGAACTGCGACGCGCTTGCATAACCGACCGCATGGCCGGCCGCCTCCGCGGTCAGGTCCTGACGCACCATCAACAGGCGCGCCTGATGCAGCCGCGTCGACTTCAGGTACTGCATCGGCGACACCTGCGTGATCGCCTTGAAGTGGGCGTGGAAGCTCGGCACGCTCATGCCGGCTTCCGCGGCCAGTTGCGTCACGTCGAGCGATTGCGCGTAGTCGGCGTGGATCATGCGCAGCGAACGGCCGATCCGGCCGAACTGTCCACGCATCGCCAGCGCGTTCCTCATCGCGCCGCCCTGCGCGCCGGTGAGCACACGGAAATACAGTTCGCGCAGCAACCCGGGGCCGAGCACCGCCGCTTCGAGCGGGCGTTGCATCGCCTCGACGAAACGCAGCACGGTCGCGTGCATCGCGTCGTCCATCGGCGTCGACATCATGCTTTTCGGCGCCTGCACGGGTTCGGCGATTCCCTCGCGATCGATCCGCGCGGCCAGTTCGGCGGCCATCGCGAAATCGAGGTGCAGATACAGCGCGAGCAGCGGGCGCTCCGCCGTTGCGTCGGTTTCCATGCTGAACGGCACGGGCACCGATACGGCCAGGTAGTGATCCTCGTCGTACAGATAGCGTTCGCCGCCGAAATAGCCGCGCTTGCTGCCCTGGCACACGATCACGATGCCCGGGTCGTACAGCACCGGCGTGCGGGATAGCGCGCGGTTCGAACGCAGGATGCGCACGCTCGGCAGCGCGGTCAGGTTGTAGCCCTCGTCCGGCGCCAACGCATGCAGCAACGCGATCAGGCGTTTGCGGCCGCGCGCGGGCAGCGACGGCGAGCGGGGCGAGGAGGGTGCGTCGCTCATAATTTCAGGCAAGAAATTCAGCGGAATCGGGCTTATTCGACGTGGTTCGTCAGACTAGCATGCATGCTTCGATCGACATTCGGGAGAAGTTCACATGGCATCCGGCAACATCATGCTCATCACCGGCGTCAGCAGCGGCTTCGGCCTTGCGCTCGCGCAAGCGGCCCTGGCCGAGGGTCATACGGTGGTCGGCACCGTGAGAAGCGAAGCGGCAAAACGGGCGTTCGAGGCGCTGTCCCCGCGTGCGGCCATCGGGCGTGTGCTCGACGTGACCGACTTCGAGCGCATCGACGGCATCGTCGCGGAAATCGAGTCGAGCGTCGGCCCCGTCGACGTACTGGTGAACAATGCCGGCTACGGGCACGAAGGCATCATGGAGGAGTCGCCGCTGTCGGAGATGCGCCGGCAGTTCGACGTGAACGTGTTCGGCGCCGTCGCGATGATGAAGGCCGTCGTGCCGTTCATGCGCGAACGCCGGCGCGGCCGCATCCTGAACATCACGTCGATGGGCGGCCACATCACGATGCCCGGCATTGCCTATTACTGCGGCAGCAAGTTCGCGCTGGAAGGGATTTCCGAGGCGCTCGGCAAGGAGCTCGAGCCGTTCGGCATCGCGGTGACGGCGGTGGCGCCGGGCTCGTTCCGTACCGACTGGGCTGGCCGTTCGATGACGCGAACGCCGCGTTCGATCGCCGATTACGACGCGCTCTTCGATCCGATCCGCCAGGCGCGCGAGGAGAAAAACGGCCGGCAATCGGGCGATCCGGCGAAGGCGGCACGCGCGATGCTGGCGGTCATCGCGGCGGATCGTCCGCCGGCGCATCTGCTGCTCGGCAGCGATGCGCTTCGGCTCGTGCGCGCCAAATGGTCGGCGCTGGAAGACGAAATTCGCACGTGGGAGGCGGTAACCGTGTCGACGGACGGTTGACGCGCGATCGGCGCTGCGTGACGCGTCACACGGCGAGTTGCGTTGAAAGTCACACCTGCGGGCGCCGTTGCCCACCGGAGGCCGATGCATGACGGTATGTAATTGGCTTCATGACACGGTCGCGGTTTTCCGCTACAACACTGGGGTGCTGCGTCGACCGACGCGGTGTGCCACCGCGCCGCAGTTCGTGACCGACACCCGCCCGGGTGGCCGGCCGGCACGTGATGTTCACCTACCTCAAAGGAGCCTGCAGCCATGCCGTACATCACCACGAAGGACAACGTCGACATCTTCTACAAGGACTGGGGCCCGAAGGATGCGCAGCCGATCATGTTCCACCATGGCTGGCCGCTGTCTTCCGACGACTGGGATGCCCAACTGCTGTTCTTCGTTCAGAAGGGCTATCGCGTGGTCGCGCACGATCGCCGCGGCCACGGCCGGTCGACGCAGGTTTCCGACGGCCACGACATGGATCACTACGCGGCGGACGCGTTCGCGGTGGTCGAAGCGCTCGACCTGCGCAACGCGGTGCATATCGGTCACTCGACCGGCGGTGGCGAAGTCGCGCGCTACGTGGCCCGCCACGGCGAGCCGGCCGGACGCGTCGCGAAGGCGGTGCTGGTCAGCGCGGTGCCGCCGCTGATGCTGAAGACGGACGCGAACCCGGAAGGCTTGCCGCTCGAGGTGTTCGACGGCTTCCGCAAGGCGCTCGCCGACAACCGCGCGCAGTTCTTCCTGGACGTGCCGTCGGGTCCGTTCTACGGCTTCAACCGGCCGGGCGCGGTGGTGCACCAGGGCGTGATCCAGAACTGGTGGCGCCAGGGCATGATCGGCGGCGCGAAGGCGCACTACGAAGGCATCAAGGCGTTCTCGGAAACGGACCAGACCGAAGATCTGCGGTCGATCTCGGTGCCGACGCTCGTGCTGCACGGCGAAGACGACCAAATCGTGCCGATCGCGGACTCGGCGCTGAAGTCGGTCAAGCTGCTGAAGAACGGCACGCTGAAGACGTATCCGGGCTATTCGCACGGGATGCTGACGGTCAATGCCGACGTGCTGAACGCCGATCTGCTGGCCTTCATCCAGTCGTAATGCTAACGGCGCATGCCCGTTTTCGCGGGCTGCGCCGCACTGGCCGGTCACGCCGGCCGCCTCGGTTGCGATTTGCTTCGGCGTCCTGTGCGTTGTGCAGCGCGAGGACATCGCGTCGACTTGCCACCGAGCCGATGCGTCGGCGGCGTCGCGCGTGCGGCCGGACCGCGCCGCACGCGTCATACATCACGCATCGTTTGCGGCGCTGTCGCCGACATCGCCTTCGATCGCGGCCATCAGATCGTCGACGCCCACCATCAGCGCTCGAACCTGTCGCAGCGATTCGTACTGATGCAGCACCGCGCGCCACGACGGCAGTTCCAGCAGCGCTTGCCAGACGACACCGAGGCCGTGCGGATCGGCATCCGCGCACTGCGCCAGCGCGCTCGCGTATTCAAGGCTCGCCGACGCCGACAGCAGCTGCATCCGGCTCGCGGCCCCCAGCAGGCGCGGCGCAGGGTCTGCCGATGCATCGCAGCAGTACAGCACTTCGCGCTGCAGTGCCGCGTCGTCGATCGTCAGTGCGTGCAGCGACGCACCGTGCAGGCGTACCGCGCCTTCGCGCGTCTCGAACGCATAGACGGTGTCCGGATCGGCTTGCGCGAGCAGGCTCAGGCCGCGCAGCAGGCGCGGCAGGTCGGTGGTCGCGGCATCCGCGGACGCTTTCGCTTCGACGAGAAACAGGACGTGCCACGCGGCCGACGGATCGTCGCCGCGTGCGCGCTCGAGCAGCACCGCATCCCACTCGGTTTTCGCGCGGTCGTGCTTGCCGGGTATCGAGGCCGGAACGCGCATCGACGTGACCACGCGATACGTGCGATGCGCGTCGCTCGCATCGAGCTGCGCGGCCAGGGCGTCGAGCGCCTGCGCGGCCAGCGCTTCGACGGCCGCGCCCCGCTGTTGCGACGAGACGCCTTGCGCGACGGCGAGCGCGCTGCCTTCGAGCGGACCCTGGCGGCTCCACAACGTGCGGTATCGCTGGATGTCCGGATCCGGCGACAGTGCATCGAGACGCTGCAGCCGGGCGAGCGCGGCGCTGTCCTTCAGTTTGGCGATGTCCTGTTCGAACGCGGGATCGGTCGCCATCTCCGGTTGCGCGAGCAGGTGCCGCAGCGTGGCATCGAGATCGTCCCACGACGCGGCGGCCGCGGCCGCATGCAGCCGTGCGAGCGGCTCGCGTTGCCATGCCTGTGCACGCCGTTCGAGCCGGGCCGGATGCGCGATCGTGTTGACGGCCGAGCGCAGCGTGCGCCGATCCTGCTCGGCATGCGCGGCGAGCGATGCATATTCGCGCACGGCCGCGGCACCATGTCGAAGCACCGCGGCCTGGAATGCGGGGTCGCCGGATTGTGCGTCCATCGCGTCGCCGATCATTCGCGCGAGCGCGTCGATGAAGCGGCGTTGCAATGCCGGGGCGGGCGTGAGGCCGTCGGCCTGCATCCGGCGCGCTTCCTCGATCACGATGGCGATGATGGCGGCCGGGTTCGCGGCGTCGGTCAGCGACGATGCGCGCACGAACGGCGGCAGCCGGTAGCGGCGATCGACGGTTCTCAGGACTTCGTCCAGCAGGGCAGGCAACGGTGTCGGCGGCATGGCGAATGACGGGAGGGGCACGCGGTTCGCGCGTGACGGGCGATGTGCAACGGTATCACGCAGTGCCCGCATGCTGCAGCGTGTGTCGCGGCGAAGCTGCCGTTCGCGTGGCGCCCGCCGTACCCGCCGCGCGTTACGCGTGCAGCGCGTCGATCTGCTTGCGCGCGTTCGCCAACCCCGCTTCGAAGCCGTGCGGCTTCATGTCGAGCCCTTCCGCGTAGACGAACCGGACTTGATGGATGCCCATCAGGCCCAGCACGGCACGCAGGTACGGCGTGACGGCATCGGTCGCCTGGCCGACGTGCACGCCGCCGCGCGAACTGAACACGATCGCGTCGACGCTTTCGACGAGCCCCATCGGATAGGTGTCCGTGTAGCGGAACGTCACGTGTGCGCGTGCCACCAGGTCGAACCAGTTCTTCAACTGGGTCGGCACGTTGAGGTTGTACATCGGTGCGCCGATCAGCAGCAGGTCGCAGCCCTTCAGCTCGGCGACGAGTTCGTCGGACAGCGCGACCGCCTGCCGCGCACGCTCGCCCGGATTCGCCGCGCCGCGCAGCGCATGGAACAGTTCGCCGTCGAGCACCGGCAGGTCGAGATCGACGAGATCGCGCACGACCACGTCGTCCGCGTGCCCGCTGGCCTTGCGTTGGGCGAGGTATGCGTCGATCAGCGCGTTGGTTTGCGACTGGTCGCGGTTGATGCTGGACTTGAGTACGAGAATGCGGGCCATCTGGATTGCTCCGTTCATGCATGAAGAATGAAGCCGATCCTATCACCCACTTTTTGTCTCAAAAAGCGATAAGATTTCTCATTAATGTAGATTTTTTCGATCCAATTGCATGGGAAACAACCTCAACGGCATCGCCGTGTTCGTTGCCGCGGCGGAAGCCGACAACTTCGCGCAGGCCGCCGAGACGCTGCACATCACGCGTTCCGCGGTCGGCAAGAGCATCGCACGACTCGAGGCGCGGCTGGGCGTCGTGCTGTTTCAGCGCACGACGCGCAGCCAGAGCCTGACGAACGAGGGCGCGTTGTTCTATGAATACTGCCTGCGCGCGGTGGAGGAAATCCATGCGGGCGAGGCGCTGCTCGAAAGTGGCAAATGGCAGATGAAGGGGCGGCTGCGCGTGTCGATGCCGGCGCTGTTCGGGCATTTGTGCGTCGCACCGATCCTGATCGGGCTCGCGCGCGAGCATCCCGAACTCGATCTCGACCTGTCGTTCAGCGACCGGACGATCGACCTCGTCGAGGAGCGTGTCGACCTGGCGGTGCGGGTCGGCGCGCTGCCCGACAGCAGCGGCCTCGTCGCGCGTGCGCTCGGCGAGCACAAGATGGCCTTTTGTGCGTCACCGGCGTATCTGGAACGCTGCGGCGAACCCGCGACCGTCGACGCGCTCGCGCAGCACAAGGCGCTGGCCTATACGCATTACGGTCAGGTGCATCGCTGGCAAGTGGTCGTCGATGGCCGGACGGAGGAACTGCAACCGGCGGCCCGTCTGCTCTCCGACGACTTGCGCGCGGTGCTCGACGCGGCCGTCGCGGGGCTCGGTGTCGCGTGGCTGCCTTACTGGCTGGTTCGCGACGAGATTCGCCGCGGCGCGTTGCGCGAGCTGCTGGCTGACCGGCCGGGCGTGACCTATGGGATCCATGCAGTGTGGCCGCATAGGTCGCACCTGCCGCTGAAGGTGCGTGCGGCCGTCGATGCGCTCGTGAACCAGCTGCCGGCGCGACTGGCCGAGGTGGAAGCGCGGGCGTAGCGGCCCGCGAGCCGTACATGCGGCGAGCTCGCGGAAATGGCGCGACGTGCCGGGGCGAGCGATGAAGGCGTGACGGGTGCCGGCCGGTGTGAGTCGTTCAGCGCGTCGATGCCGGCACCTCACTGTGCGCGGGCGACGAAACGCACTGCGTGGCCCGTCGCCCGCCGCCGGACATCAGGCCGTCAGCGTCACCGACAGGCTGCCGAGTTCGCCGAAGCGCACCGTCAGCGCATCGCCGAGCGGCACGCCGATCGCGCCCGCATACGAACCGGTCGTCACGATCTGGCCGGCACGCGCGCCGTCGCCGCGCGATGCGAGGAAATTGACCAGCCACACGAGCGGCTTGAGCGGATCGCCGTCCGGATGACGGCCGTCGATCGTGCGATTCAGTGCGCCCTCGAACGACAGCGCGAGCGTCTCGAGCGGCACGTTCAATCCGTCGGGCACGACGGGACCCACGCACAATCCCTGGTTGAACTGCCCGTCGGCGAGCAGTTCGAACTTCGACGCGCGTGCGGGCTCCGCGTAACGGCAACCCAGCACCTCGAGCACGATGCGCACTTCGCGGATCGCGGCACGTACGTCGTTCTCATCGTATGGCTGCGCGCGGGCGGGCAGGTCGCGATCGAGCACGAACGCGATCTCCGGCTCGATCCGCACGATCGGGCCGCCGACGACGCGATACGGCGCATCGGCTTCGCGGATCGTCGACGCGAAGATCGGCGCGACGATCACGCGGTCGGGCGGCGGCAGCGCGCATTTCCATCCGCCGATGGCTTCGCCGAGCAGATCGGCGACGCGATGCTGGATCGCCAGCGCGGTATCGACGTTCTCGGGACGCAAGGCGTCGGGCAGCAGCGGGCCGGGCATGCCGGCATGGCGGGCGGCGACGAGATGCTGGGCGGCGCCGTCCACGCGTTCGGTAGTCGTTGTCATGTCGGTTGAGCGAGTTGAAAGTGAGCCGGCAAAAAAGGGCCGGACGAAGGTCGCAACGTCGATGATAGCGCCTTCGGCGCCATGGCCGCCCGGTTGCGCGGCGCGGCCGCGCGGACGGCGCGCCGTTTTTGCGCGTGGCGCTTTGCCGCACGCCGCGTTTTTGGTGGATCTTGATCGCCGTCAAGCTTCGAACCGGCTGTCCGCCGATGATGGGGACATGGCCGCACGCGACCGCGCGCGGCAACTCACCCCAGCGAGGTTCGCATGTACAAGAAGATCATGGTGGCCGTCGACGGCAGCGCTTCGTCGAAACAGGCGCTTGCCGAGGCAGTGAAGGTGGCAGTGGCTGGCGACACGCACGTCAGCGTCGTGTACGTGGTCGACAAGTCGGTGCTGTTCACGTACGCGGGTCGTTTCGATCCGCATGCGCTCATCGAGGAAATCCGCGACGACGGGCGCAAGGTGCTGCGTGAAGCCGAACAGGTCCTCGCGCAGGCTGGCGCGAAGGGCGAAGCCGAACTGGTCGAAACCGAGAGCATCGGCGAGGACGTCGCGGAGCGCCTGCAGCGTTACGTGAAGGAGCGCGGGATCGACCTCGCGGTGGTCGGCACGCACGGGCGGCGCGGCATCCGGCGCGTGCTGCTCGGAAGCGTCGCCGAGCGCTTCGTGCGTGGCTCGAAGTGCCCGGTGCTGCTGATTCGCGGCGACGATACCGGCGAGCCGGCGTCCGCCGCGGCAGCCTGACACGGCGGCGCGCGATGATACGCCGTCAATACCGGATCGTCGTCGCGGCGATCGCCGTATTCGTGTCGCTCGCGGGGATGATGGCCGTGGTGACGGGGCTGCTGTTCGACGAAACGATCGCGCTGCGTGGCGGCGCGGTCGCGTTGATCGTCGGCGTGGCCGGCTTCGTCATCATGCTCAACCCGGGGCCGAAGGGCGAGGGGTGACGCGCGGCACTTCCCCGGTTTCATGCAGGACCGGCACCGCAGCAGCACCGCCGGTCCGTCTTTCCGCGTCTCTCCGTCCGTCATGTCCGGCGCATTTGCACCATCCTGCCCGGCCGGCATCTCCCTCGCCGGCATGCCCGTATTTGATCCGGCCTGACACGGCAGCCGGTCGCGCGCATGCGGCCGCGACTCGTGCGTGATTGCATCGCGCCGCAAAAACGCGTGACGTCGCAACACTGCGGCTCTCATGCATAAACGCGTGACCGAGCGCCCGCCTGCAACCCGTCAAACCCTGACGCGAAAGTCCGGTGCCGGGCATGCCATTGGCACTCCTGTATCGATCCCCATTTAACACCGACGCGTACCAGGGCGGCGATATCGTGATTTGTATCAAGTCGTGATATGTCGATCCGAAAGAGAATTCATTCGACCCGGACGCAAGGGATGGAAGCGAACGCAACGAGTCGAATGCCGATCGTCCTTTACATCCGGGATTTCACCTCCTTAAATATTCAGGGTCTGCCAAAAGACCAGAAAAAAACGAGATCCCCATGAGCCATTTCCTGGATAGATTGCGTTATTTCTCCACCACGAGGCCAACCTTCTCCGACGGACACGGCGCCGTCACGGACGAGGACCGCAAATGGGAAGACGGCTATCGGCTGCGCTGGCAGCACGACAAGATCGTCCGTTCGACCCACGGCGTGAACTGCACGGGTTCGTGCTCGTGGAAGGTCTATGTGAAAGGCGGGATCGTCACCTGGGAAACCCAGCAGACCGACTACCCGCGCACGCGCCCCGACATGCCGAACCACGAACCGCGCGGCTGCTCGCGCGGCGCTTCGTACTCCTGGTATCTGTATAGCGCGAACCGTCTCAAGCATCCGATGGTGCGCAGCGCGCTGGTGAAGCTGTGGCGCGAACGCCGCCGCACGCTCGCGCCGGTCGACGCATGGCGCTCGATCGTCGAGGACGACGACGCGCGGCGCTCGTACCAGCGCCGGCGCGGGCTTGGCGGCTTCGTGCGCGCGAGCTGGGACGAGGTCAACGAGATAGTTGCGGCCGCAAACGTTTACACGGTCGAGCGGCACGGCCCTGATCGCGTGGTCGGCTTCTCGCCGATCCCGGCGATGTCGATGGTGTCGTATGCGGCGGGCTCGCGGTACCTGTCGCTGATCGGCGGCGTGTGCCTGAGCTTCTACGACTGGTATTGCGACCTGCCGCCCGCGTCGCCGCAGACCTGGGGCGAGCAGACCGACGTGCCGGAATCGGCCGACTGGTACAACTCGACGTTCATCATGATGTGGGGCTCCAACGTCCCGCAGACCCGCACGCCCGACGCGCACTTCCTCGTCGAGGCGCGCTATCGCGGCACCAAGGTCGTGTCGGTGTTCCCCGATTACTCGGAAGGCGCGAAGTTCGGCGATCTGTGGCTGCATCCGAAGCAGGGCACCGACGCGGCGCTCGCGCTCGCGATGGGTCACGTGATCCTGAAGGAGTTCCACCTCGCGGGTAAAAGCGACTATTTCATCGACTACTGCAAGCGCTATACCGACATGCCGGCGCTCGTGCGCCTCGTGCCGCACGGCGACGGCTACGTGCCCGAGCGCCTCGTGCGTGCGTCCGATTTCGACGATGCGCTCGACGAGGCCGCGCATCCGGAGTGGAAGACCGTGATGATCGACGACGCGACCGGCGAATTCGTCGTGCCGGTGGGCTCGATCGGCTTCCGCTGGGGGCAGCAGACCAAGGACGGATCGAGCGACAAGGGCAAGTGGAACCTGCGCGACGAGACGTCGAAGGGCGCGGCGCTGTCGCCGCGGCTGTCCTGCACGGCCGAGCACGACGACGTGGTCGACGTGCTGTTTCCGTACTTCGGCAACCAGCCGCACGCGCATTTCAACTCGACGCAGCACGGCTCCGAGCTGTCGCGCCGGATCGGCGTGCGGCGCGTGGCGACGCGCGACGGCGAGATGCTGGTCGCGACCGTCTACGACCTGTTCGTCGCGAACTACGGGCTCGACCAGGGGCTGGGCGGCCGCGACGTGGCCGCGAGCTACGACGACGATCTTCCGTATACACCGGCGTGGCAGGAAACGATCACGGGCGTGAAGCGTGCGGACGTGATCTCGGTCGCGCGGCAGTTCGCGGAGAACGCGCACAAGACGCAAGGCAAGTCGATGGTGATCATCGGCGCGGGGATCAACCACTGGTTCCACATGGACATGTCGTACCGCGCGATCATCAACATGCTGATCATGTGCGGATGCGTCGGCAAGCCGGGCGGCGGCTGGTCGCATTACGTGGGCCAGGAGAAGCTGCGTCCGCAGACGGGCTGGACCGCGCTCGCGTTCGCGCTCGACTGGAACCGCCCGCCGCGGCACATGAACGCGACGTCGTTCTTCTACGCGCAAACCGATCAGTGGCGCTACGACACGATGGACCCGGGCGCGCTGCTGTCGCCGCTCGCGGACAAGACGCAGTTCCACGGTTCGCCGATCGACTACAACGTGCGCGCCGAACGGATGGGCTGGCTGCCGTCCGCGCCGCAACTCGCGGTCAATCCGCTGAAGGTCGGCGCAAGTCTCGGCGACCCCGCGCAGGCGGGCGCCGATGTCGCGCGGCAACTGAAGGCCGGCATGCTGCGGATGGCGTGCGAGGACCCGGATTCCCCCGACAACTTCCCGCGCAATCTGTTCGTGTGGCGTTCGAACCTGCTCGGTTCGTCGGGCAAGGGTCACGAGTACTTCCTGAAGCATCTGCTCGGCACGACCAACGGCGTGCAGGGCGACGACCTCGGCGCGACGGGCGGCGCGCGCCCCGAGGAAGTGAAGTGGCGCGACGAAGCGCCGCGCGGCAAGCTCGACCTGCTCGTCACGCTCGACTTCCGGATGTCGACCACCTGCATGTATTCGGACGTCGTGCTGCCGACCGCGACGTGGTACGAGAAGGACGACATGAACACGTCCGACATGCACCCGTTCATCCATCCGCTGTCGGCCGCGGTCGATCCCGCGTGGGAATCGAAGAGCGACTGGGAGATCTTCAAGGGGATCGCGAAGCGCTTCTCCGAGCTGTGCGACGGGCATCTCGGTGTCGAACGCGACGTCGTGCTCGCGCCGATCGCGCACGATACGCCGGGCGAACTCGCGCAGCCGTTCGACGTGCAGGACTGGAAGCGCGGCGAATGCGAGCCGGTGCCGGGCCGCACGATGCCGGCGGTGATCGCCGTCGAGCGCGATTATCCGAACACCTATGCGCGCTTCACGTCGCTCGGCCCGCTGATGGACAAGCTCGGCAACGCGGGCAAGGGCATCGGCTGGGACACGAAGGACGAAGTGAGGCTGCTGGGCGCACTCAACTACACAGTCGCTCATGGCGCCGCGCAGGGGCGCCCGCGCATCGACACCGCACTCGACGCAGCCGAGGTGATTCTCGCGCTCGCGCCGGAAACCAACGGCGAAGTCGCTGTGAAGGCATGGCGCGCGCTGTCGGGCATCACCGGCATCGACCACACGCACCTGGCCGCCGCGCGCGAGGACGAGAAGATCCGTTTCCGCGACATCCAGGCGCAACCGCGCAAGATCATCTCGTCGCCGACGTGGAGCGGGATTGAATCCGAACATGTGTCGTACAACGCCGGTTACGTGAACGTGCACGAGCTGGTGCCGTGGCGCACGCTGACGGGCCGTCAGCAGCTGTACCAGGATCACGCGTGGATGCGCGCGTTCGGCGAGTCGCTGTGCGTGTACAAGCCGCCGATCGACACGGGCAGCTACGAACACATGGTCGGCAAGCGCCCGAACGGCAACCCCGAGCGCGTGCTGAACTTCCTGACACCGCACCAGAAGTGGGGGATCCACAGCACGTACACGGACAACCTGCTGATGCTGACGCTGTCGCGCGGCGGCCCGATCGTGTGGATGTCGGAGGACGACGCGAAGGCGATCGGCGCCGTCGATAACGACTGGATCGAGTGCTACAACTCGAACGGCGCATTGTGCGCGCGGGCGGTCGTGAGTCAGCGGATTCCGTCCGGGATGGTGATGATGTACCACGCGCAGGAAAAGATCGTGAACACGCCGGGCTCCGAGATCACCGGCACGCGCGGCGGCATTCACAACTCGGTCACGCGCATCGCGCTGAAGCCGACCCACATGATCGGCGGCTACGCGCAGCTGTCGTACGGCTTCAACTATTACGGCACGGTCGGCTCGAATCGCGACGAGTTCCTGATCGTGCGGAAGATGAGCAAGATCGACTGGCTCGACGGCGAGGAACCCGCGGTCGACCCGACAACACAGGCCGTACGGGATGGAGAAACGTCATGAAGGTACGCGCACAGATCGCGATGGTGCTGAACCTCGACAAGTGCATCGGGTGCCATACCTGCTCGGTGACCTGCAAAAACGTGTGGACCAGCCGCGAAGGGATGGAGTACGCGTGGTTCAACAACGTCGAGACGAAGCCGGGCATCGGCTATCCGAAGGACTGGGAGAACCAGGAGCGCTGGCGCGGCGGCTGGCAGCGCCGTGCGGACGGCAGGATCGAGCCGCGTCTGGGCGGCAAGTGGCGGCTGCTCGCACAGATTTTCGCGAACCCGCACCTGCCCGAGATCGACGATTACTACGAGCCGTTCACGTTCGACTACGGCCATCTTCAGGACGCGGGCAACACGCGCGCGATGCCTGTCGCGCGACCGCGTTCGCTGATCAGCGGCCAGCGGCTCGAGAAGATCGAGTGGGGCCCGAACTGGGAGGAAATCCTCGGCGGCGAGTTCGAGAAGCGCGCGAAGGACACCAACTTCGAGTCGGTGCAGAAGGAGATCTACGGACAGTTCGAGAACACCTTCATGATGTACCTGCCGCGCCTTTGCGAGCACTGCCTGAATCCGGCGTGCGTCGCGTCGTGTCCGTCGGGCTCGATCTACAAGCGCGAGGAAGACGGCATCGTGCTGATCGACCAGGACAAGTGCCGCGGCTGGCGCATGTGCGTGTCGGGTTGCCCGTACAAGAAGATCTACTACAACTGGCAAAGCGGCAAGGCCGAGAAGTGCATCTTCTGCTATCCGCGCATCGAGGCCGGCCAGCCGACCGTGTGTTCGGAAACCTGCGTGGGCCGCATCCGCTACCTCGGCGTGCTGCTGTACGACGCCGACAGGATCAGTGAAGCCGCGAGCGCGGAGAACGAGCAGGACCTGTATGAAGCGCAGCTGTCGCTGTTTCTCGATCCGGAGGACCCGGCCGTGATCGCGCAGGCCGAGCGCGACGGCGTGCCGGCCGCGTGGCTCGACGCCGCGCGCCGCTCGCCGACCTACAAGATGGCGATCGACTGGAAGATCGCGTTCCCGCTGCATCCGGAATACCGGACGTTGCCGATGGTCTGGTACGTGCCGCCGCTGTCGCCGATCAACTCGGCCGCGAACAGCGGCGCGCTCGGGATGAACGGCTACCTGCCGGACGTCGAATCGCTGCGCATTCCGCTGCGTTATCTGGCGAACCTGCTGACGGCCGGCGACGAGGCGCCCGTGAAGCTCGCGCTCGAGCGGCTGCTCGCGATGCGCGCGTTCATGCGCGCGCGTCACGTCGACGGCATCGATGCGCGCGGGGTGCTCGACCAGGTCGGTCTGTCGCTCGCGCAGGTCGAGGAGATGTACCGCTATCTCGCGATCGCGAATTACGAGGATCGCTTCGTGATCCCGACGACGCACCGCGAGTATGCGGAGAATGCATACGACCTGCGCGCGTCGTGCGGCTTCTCGTTCGGCAATGGCTGTTCCGACGGCCGTTCGGAGGGCAGCCTGTTCAGTCCGAAGAAGGGCACGAAAACCATTCCGATCCACGAGGCGTCCCGATGAGCACCGCATCCGATCCGACCTATGCCGCGTTCGCGGCGCTGCTCGACTATCCCGACGAAGCGTTCATCCACGTGCTCGATTCGATCGAAGCTCACCTGCGCGAAAACGTGCGCGTACCGAGGGCGGTGCGCGCGGGCCTCGACCGCTTCTTCGCCTACGTGCGCGAGCGCGACCTGTTGACGTTGCAGGAGAACTACGTCGCGCTGTTCGATCGCGGCCGCGCGACGTCGCTGCACCTGTTCGAGCACGTGCACGGCGAATCGCGCGACCGCGGGCAGGCGATGGTCGACCTGCTGCAGATGTACGAGCGGCATGGGCTGACGTTGAATCTGGGCGAGCTGCCCGACTACCTGCCCGTGTTCCTCGAATATCTGTCGCGGTTGCCGGCGGCCGATGCGCGCAACCTGCTCGGCGAGACCGGCGAGATCCTGCGCGCGCTGGCCGGCCAACTCGCGCAGCGCGGCAGTCATTACAGCTTCGTCGTCGGCGCGCTGCTGCCGATGGCAGGCCTCGCGCCGGTCGACGCGCCGGCTGCCGCGGACGACGACGTCGCCGCCGAGCGGCCGAGTGCCGACGACTACCGCGCGCTCGACGCGTCGTATGCGGACGAGGCGGTGCGCTTCGTCGGCGCGGCAACGCCGGCCGAGCAGACGGTGCGGTTCCACGACAAGCGGCCGGCCCGCGGCGCGTAAGCGCGGACCCAACTGGGGAAAGACATGAACGCTTATTTGCATCAGTTCCTGTTCGGGATCTACCCGTACATCTGTCTCGCTGTGCTGCTGGTCGGCAGCCTGATCCGCTTCGACCGCGAGCAGTACACGTGGAAGAGCGATTCGTCGCAGCTTTTGCGCCACGGCATGCTGCGGCTCGGCAGCAACCTGTTCCACTGGGGCGTGCTGGTCGTCGTGCTCGGGCACTTCGGCGGCTTCCTCGCGCCGCACTGGCTCGTGTCGCCGTTCCTGTCGGCGTCCGGGCACCAGCTCGTCGCGATGGTGGCGGGCGGTGCGGCCGGCGTCGCGGCGATCATCGGGCTGACGATCCTGATCTGGCGACGCCTCGGCGACCCGCGCATCCGCAAGAACAGTCGCAAGTCCGACATCCTGATCGTGCTGATGCTGTGGGTGCAGCTCGCGCTCGGGCTCGGCACCGTCGTGCTGTCGACGCGCCACATGGACGGCGTGATGTTCGAGCAGCTCACCGACTACGTGAAGGGCGTCGTCACGTTCAGGCCGGACATCGCGAGTCTGCTGGCCGGCGTGCCGCTGACGTACCGGCTGCATATCCTGCTGGGCTTCACGATCTTTCTCGTGTCGCCGTTCACGCGGATGGTGCACATCTGGAGCGGCATCGCGTCGGTCGCGTACCTGATCCGTCCGTACCAGCTCGTGCGCAAGCGCTGAGGAGGCCACATGAACGACGTATTCTCCGAAGTCGCGACGGTACCGCTGACGATCAACGGCATTGCGATCGACGACGCGGCCATCGCGGCCGAGGCCGCGCATCACGGCGACGCGCCCGATCCGCTCGACGCGGCACGGCATGCGCTCGCGGTGCGCGAATTGCTGCGGCAGCGCGCGGTGTCGCTCGCGCTGATCGACGCAGGCGCGCCGCTCGACGACGCGGCGGTCGACGCATTGCTCGAACGCGAGCTGACGCACGTGCCCGAACCGGATCGCGCCGATTGCGAGCGCTATTACGCGCAGCATCCGGCGCGCTTTCGCCGCAACGACATCGTGTATGCGAGCCACGTGCTGTTCGCGGTGACCGACCGCGTGCCGCTCGCCCCGCTGCGGCAGCGCGCGGAACGTGCGCTCGCCGACGTGGTGGCCGCGCCCGATACGTTCGAAGCGGTCGCGCGCGCGTCGTCGAACTGTCCGTCGGCGCAAGTCGGCGGGAGCCTCGGGCAGCTCCTGCGCGGCGACACCGTGCCGGAATTCGAGGCCGCGCTGTTCGACACGGACGGGCTCGGCGTGCTGCCGAAACTCGTCAATACCCGCTTCGGCTTCCACATCGTGCGCATCGAGCGCCGCGTGCCGGGCGACGTGGTGCCGTTCGACGAGGCCGCCGGCCAGATCGCCGCGTACCTGTCGGAACGCGTGCGGCAGCGGGCGATGCGGCAGTACGTGGCGATACTCGCGAGCGGCGCGCGGGTCGAAGGCGTGACCTTCGACGGCGCGAACGGGCCGCTCGTCCAATGAAACGAGGTTTTTCGTATGGCAACTCAACAAGGTAACGTTGGCCTGGACGCGGACACGCAGGCCATCCCGCTGCGCGCGTGGTCGGTGCTGGCCGCGAGCACGCTCGCGTTCATGGTGTGTTTCGTCGTGTGGATGATGTTCGGCGTGCTCGGTGTGCAACTGCGCACCGATCTCGGCCTGAACAGCACGGAATTCGGGCTGCTCACTGCGACGCCCGTGCTGACCGGCGCGCTGATGCGCTTGCCGCTCGGTACGTGGACCGACCGCTTCGGCGGCCGCATGGTGATGACGGTGCTGCTCGTCGTATGCGCGATTCCCGTCTACATCGTCAGCTATGCGACGCAGCTCTGGCAGTTCCTCGTGATCGGGCTGTTCCTCGGCTGCGTCGGCGCGTCGTTCGCGGTCGGCACGCCGTACGTCGCACGCTTCTTCCCACCGAAGCGGCGCGGGCTCGCGATGGGCGTGTTCGGTGCGGGCACGTGCGGCGCGGCGGTCAACCTGTTCGTCACGCCGCTGCTGCTGTCCGCTTACGGCTGGCGTTTCGTGCCGCGCGTCTACGCGGTTGCATTGCTCGTCACGGCGGCGATCTTCTGGGTCGCGTCGGCGCCGGATCCGGGGGCGGGCAAACGGGGCGGATCGATGCTCGACGCGTTCAAGGTGCTGCGCGATCCGCGCGTGTGGCGGCTCTGCCAGTACTACTCGATCACGTTCGGCGGCTTCACCGCGCTGTCGCTGTGGATCCCGCAGTACCTGAAAAGCGAATACGGGATGTCGCTCGTGATGGCCTCCGCGTTCGCGGCCGGCTTCTCGCTGCCGGGCTCCGTGCTGCGCGCGCTCGGCGGCGCGCTGTCCGACCGCTTCGGCGCGCATGCGGTCACCTGGTGGGGGCTGTGGGTCGCATGGATCTGCCTGTTCCTGCTGTCGTATCCGGCGACCGACTTCGTGATTCACACGATCGACGGCACCGCGTCGCTGAATCTGTCGATGCCGGTGGCAGGCTTCGTCGCGCTGACCTTCGTGCTCGGTGCGGTGTTCGCGTTCGGGATGGCGTCGACCTTCAAGTACGTCGCCGACGATTTCCCGGACAACATGGGCGTCGTCACGGGCATCGTCGGCCTCGCGGGCGGGCTCGGCGGCTTCCTGCTGCCGATCCTGTTCGGCCTGCTGCTCGACCTGCTGCGCGTGCGCACGACCTGCTTCATGTTCCTGTACGGGATCGTGTGGGTGTCGCTGATCCTGATCTATCTGTCCGAGGTGCGGCGCACGCCCGTGACGGGCTGAGCGTTCGTGTGCGATGCCGGTAGCCGCCGGCGTCGCGCACGCATCTTGCAGCGCGCCGGGCGTTTTCGAGCGTCCGCAGTTCTGTCAAACTGGCGCCCATGACACCGCGCCTCGCCTTACCGCCTTCCTCCGATTCCTCACCTGCGCCCGCGGGCTATCCCGACGCCGACGAACTGGCCGCGCTGCGTGCGTGGTACGCGGGCATGACCGTGCGTCAGGCGGTCGAACGCTATCTGCCCGACCGGCTCGGCGAACGGCGGTCGGCGCGCGGTGTGATCGGCGGAATTCGTCGCCGCCTCGTGCGCGTCGCGCGGCAGGTCGGGCGACCCGATCTCGCGGAGCAGCTCGCGCATGCAGACAGCGCGCGCGTCCAGATGGCGAAGGCCGCGACCGATGTGATCGGCCTGCTGCGCCATGCGCGTGCGCCGGTGCCGCAGATCAGCGATGACATCGGCTTGTGGCTGCCCGCACGCGCGGTCGTCGCGCTGCGTGCGCACGGGATCGCGACGCTGGCCGACCTGACCGTGCGGATTCCGCGGCGGCGTCAGTGGTGGCGCGCAATAGCGGGGCTCGGCATGGCGAGCGCGCGGCATATCGAGGCGTTCTTTTCCGCGCATCCGGACCTGACCGAGCGGGCGCGCGCGCTGATCGCGGCGACGCCGCGCAGCGCCATCGTGCCGTGGGAGCAACTGAAGCTGCCGCACGAGGTCGACGGGTCGGCCGGCACGTTCCGCGCGCCGCGCGCGACCAGCACGCTCGACGCGGACAACGATTACGCCGCAGTGCACGCTTGGCTGTCGCTGCACGAATCGGCCGCGACGCGCCGCGCGTACCGCAAGGAGGCCGAGCGCCTGATCCTGTGGGCGATCGTCGAGCGCGGGCGCGCGCTGTCGTCGCTGACCACCGAGGATGCGGTCGCGTATCGCGCGTTCCTGCGCAACCCGACGCCGCACGAACGCTGGATCGGCCCGGTGCGGCCGCGCGGCGCGCCGGACTGGCGGCCGTTTTCGGGCGGATTGTCCGCGCGTTCGGCCGCGTACACGCTGTCGGTCCTCGGCGCGCTGTTCCGCTGGCTGATCGAGCAGCGCTATCTGCTCGCGAATCCGTTCGCGGGCGTCAAGGTGCGCGATACGCGCGGCGCGAATGCGCTGGACACGTCGCATGCGTTCACCGAAGGCGAGTGGCTGCTCGTGCGCACGATCGCGGACGGGCTCGAGTTTCGCAAGAGCAAGCCGTCCGGCGCACCGCAGTCCGGCTGGGCGCCGGCGGCCGCGCAACGGCTGCGCTTCATCCTCGATTTCGGCTATGCGACCGGGCTGCGTGCGAGCGAACTGGTCGGCGCGACGCTCGGCGACATCGAAACGGACGCGCACGGCGATGCGTGGCTGAAAGTGATCGGCAAGGGCAGCAAGGCCGCGCGCGTCGCGCTGCCGCCGCTCGCGCGCACGGCGCTCGATCGTCATCTGGTCGCGCGGCGGCTGCCGGTGACGCCGGTGCGCTGGCGGCCGGATACGCCGCTGATTCCGAGCCTTGCGGAAGACGGGGCGGCCGGGATCACGAGCGTGCGGCTGTGGAAGGTGATGCAGCGTTTCTTCACGCAGACGGCCGCGCTCGTCGATGACGACAACCCCGCGCTCGCGCAGAAGCTGCGCCAGGCGAGCCCGCACTGGATGCGTCATACGCATGCGACGCATGCGCTCGCGCGCGGCGCGGAGCTGACGACGGTGCGCGACAACCTGCGGCATGCGTCGATCTCGACGACGTCGATCTATCTGCACGGGGACGACGTGAAGCGGGCGCGGCAGATGTCGAGTGCGTTTTCGGCTGACAAATGAGCACGGCGCACGCGTGATCGCATGAGATTTGAACGGAACGGCACCGCGTCGGTGACGGTCAGAAGGGTTATTCGGTAACGGAGCGGATGGATGGCATCGAGTCAGGGAACCGTCGATTTCGTCGTCGAGCAGATGGCTGCGGCGGGCGCCGTGTCGGCGCGCAAGATGTTCGGCGAATACGGCATCTACTGCGACGGCAAGATGGTCGCGCTGGTGTGCGACGACCGGTTGTTCGTCAAGCCGACGCCTGACGGGCGTGCGTTTCTCGGCACCTGTGACGAAGCGCCACCGTATCCGACGGCGAAACCGCATCTCGTCATCGGAGGCGAGCGCTGGGACGACCGCGAATGGCTGTCGACGCTGATCCGGATCACTGCCGCGCAACTGCCGGTGCCGGTGAAGCGGAGTCGATAGCGGTCGGCGTATTCTGTGAACCATGTGCGCGACCACCGCGCCCCCGCTGGAGCACAAGAATGGAGACATCCCAACATCCGCCAACACCGCGCTACGCGCGCCGCGCATGGCATGCGCTCGTCGCGGCCGTGTGCCTCGGCTGGAGCGCGCTGTCGTTCGGCGCGGACGGCGCGGCGGCGCTGCTCGACCGCTATCACAGCCTCGGCGAGCAACTGAAGAACAACTCGTTCCATCGCCCGCTGTACCTCGAATCGTCCGAGGCGTCTTCGTCGCTGAAGGGCGACATCTATGCCGTCGTCGACTATCCGTTCTCCGTCGTGAACGGCAAGCTCAACGACCCCGCGCAAGGCCCCGCGAACTGGTGCGCGATGCTGATCCTGCACCTGAACACGAAGTACTGTCGTGCGTCGACCGGCAGCGACGGCCCGGTGCTCGACGTGAACCTCGGCCGCAAGATCGAACAGAAGCTGTCGGATACCTATCGCGTGCAGTTCCGCTACCGCGTGGCCGCCGCGACACTCGACTATTTCCAGGTCGACCTGGCTGCCGACAGCGGCCCGATGGGCACGAAGGACTACCGGATCGTGCTGGAAGCGGTGCCGGTCGGCGGATCGCGCACGTTCCTGCACCTCACGTATTCGTACGGCTTCGGCACGGTCGGCCGCATGGCGATGAAGACCTACCTCTCGACGGTCGGCAGCGACAAGGTCGGGTTCACGGCAGCCAGCGGCGCATCGGCGGCGCAGCCGCAGTACATCGGCGGCGTGCGCGGATTGCTGGAGCGCAACACGATGCGCTACTACCTCGCGATCGACACGTACCTCGCGACGCTCGACAAGCCGCTCGACCAGCGCCTTGCGCGCTGGTTCGACGCGACCGAGCAGTATCCGAAGCAACTGCACGAAGTCGAGCGCGGCGCGTATCTGCAGATGAAAGCGCAGGAGGTGCAGCGGCAACAGGCGGCGCGATGACGCCGCCCGCTGCCGGGCTGCCCGGCGTCGATCAGTTCGACGCGCCGCCGACCGTGCGAATGCTGTGCCACTGCCCCTGTTCGACGCGGAACAGCGTGTAGGGCGGCTTGATCAGGTCGCCGCGCTCGTCGAACGAGATCTTCCCCGTCACGCCCGTCACCGACACGCCGGGCAGGCTCGCGACGACCTTGCCGCGGTCGACCGAATCCGCCTTGCGGACCGCCGCGATCATCGCGAGCGCCGCGTCGTACGCGAACGGCGCATACAGCTCGACATCCTGGTTGAAGCGCGCCTTGTAACGCTGCGCGAACGCGATGGCGGACGGCAATTTGTCGAGCGCCGGGCCCGGCTCGAGATCCTGCGTGCCTTCGCCCGCGTTGCCGGCGATCTTCAGGAATGCATTGCTTTTCAACGCGCCGGCGCCGAACAGTTGCGCGCGGATGCCGAGCGAGCGCATCTGCTTGACGAGCATCGCGCCCTGTTCGTCGAGGCCGCCGAAGAACAGCAGGTCAACGTTGTTGCTCTTCATCGTCGTCAGGATGCCGCGGAAATCGACGGCCTTGTCGTTCGTGTATTCGCGGCCGACGATGCTGCCGTGTGCGTCCTTCACGCCTTTCTCGAATGCGTCGGCAAGCCCCTGGCCGAAGGCGGTGCGGTCGTCGATGATGCCGATGCGCTTCGCCTTCAGCTGCTCGACCGCGAAACGGCCGGCGACCACGCCGCCGACACCGTCGTGCCCCATCGTGCGGAACACGTTCTTGAAGCCCTGCATCGTCAGTTGCGGATTGGTCGAGCCGGGCGTGATCATCGCGACGTTTGCCTGCTTGTAGACGGCCGACGCGGGGATGCTGCAGCCCGAGTTGTAGTGGCCGATCACGCCGACCACGCCGTCGTCGACGAGCTTCTGCCCGACCTGGATCGCGATGCGTGGATCGGCCTGATCGTCCTGCACGTCGAGCACGAAGCGCACCGGCTTGCCGCCGATGGTCGGGTGTTTCGCGTTCTCCTCGTCGAGTGCGAGTTGCGCGCCGTATTGGAGATCCTTGCCGACGCGCGCGACCGGCCCCGTCAACGGGCCGGCGAAGCCGATCTTGACGGTTTCCGGGTCGGCGCCGTATGCGGAAGCGGCCGTGCCGAGCGAACAGACGGCCAGCCATGCCAGCCAGTTACGACGATTCATGATGCCTCCTTGCAGTGGTGGAAATCGTGGCGCGCGTCAGAATCGCGCGGCCCGGTATGGCGTGAGATCCAGCGGCGGCGCGCGTTGCGCGACGAGATCGGCGACGATCCGCCCGGTGATGCCGGCGAGCGTGACGCCGAGATGCTGGTGGCCGAATGCGTGGATCACGCGCTCGCTGCGCCGTGCGCGGCCGATCACCGGCACGCCGTCCGGCAGCGTGGGCCGAAAGCCGAGCCAGCTTCGCGTCGGCGCGCCGAGCGACGGCAGCGCCTCGCGCGCGGAACGCGTGAGCAGCGCGACCAGCGAGCGGTTCATGCCGGCGTCGAAGCCGCCGAGTTCGACGGTGCCGGCCGCGCGCAATCCTTCGTCGAGCGGCGTCATGTAGAACCCGCGCTCGGCCCAGCCGACCGGCCGCGTGACAATCTGCTCATGCGCGGCGAACTGCACGTGGTAGCCGCGCTCGGTATCGAGCGGCACGGTGTCGCCGCACGCGGCGGCGAATGCGCGCGAGCGGGCGCCAGCGGCAATCACCACATGATCGAAGGGACGCACCGCACCGCCTGCATGAAGGTTCACGCCGTCGCCGACGGGCTCGATCCGGTCGACCTGCGTGCGTTCGAGCGTCGCGCCGCCGGTTGCCAGATGCGCGAACAGTTCGCCGAGAAACCCGCACGGGTCGGAGAAATGCCAGCTTCCGTGGAACAGCACGCCGCGCGTGAAGATCGGCGCGAGCGCGGGCTCGAGCCGGCGGATCGCGTCCGCGTCGAGCGTGTCGAACGGCACGCCGAGCCGGCGCCGCAGTGCGAGCGACGGTTGCGCCGCGTCAAACGACGCCTGCCGTGCATACAAGTACAGGCATTCGCGCGGCCGGACGAATGCCGCGAGCCGCGACGGGGCGAGCAGCGGCGCATAGCCGTCGGCGGCGCGCGACAGCAGCGCGGCCAGCGCGTTCGCGCTGCGCGCGTGGTGCGCCGGCGTCGACGCGACGAGGAACCGCGCGAGCCACGGCGCGCCGCGCAGCAGGTATGGCCAGCGGATGCGCAGCGGGCTGTCTGCGGCGAACAGGAAGTGCGGCATGTCGCGGAACACGGACGGGCCGTTCACCGGCACGCAGCCATACGGCGCGAACGTTGCGGCGTTGCCGAACGACGCACCGTGCCCCACGCCGGCCGGATCGAACAGCGTGACGCGGTGCCCGTCGCGCTGCAGCCATGCCGCCGCGCCGAGCCCGATGAAGCCTGCACCCACGATGGCGATGTCCGCCATGACGCCTCTCCTTCACCGCACCTGATTCACACAAAGATGGGATCAAGAATCACACAGTAAATTTTTGTGTGCAATCAAAAAGAGATTGTGTGGTGCTAGCGTTTACCCGATTTCAACTGACTGATTCGACTGACCTTTCGGCAGATGGTTGACCTGAAGGGGATGTCATATACAATCGCTGGACGGATTTAGACGGCAGACAAACGTTTTTTGTGTGGGTGCGAACGATACATGGCAGCAGACAAACTTTCCGGAGCGCGCGACGATGATGGGCCGGCGCAGGCAAAGCGGCCGACCTATGTCGAGGTATCGAGTTCGATCGAGGCGGAAATCCGCAACGGCATGTACCCGCCAGGCAGCCGTCTGCCGCCGCAGCGCCAACTCGCGACCGAGCTCGGCATCAACGTGTCGACCGTGTCGCGCGCCTATAAGGAACTGCAGCTGCGTGGCCTCGTGATCGGCAGCAAGCGGCGCGGTTCGCTCGTCACCGGCGGCGCGATGCCGAGCATCGAGCCGGCCCGTGCGTCGCTCGCGGCGGGCAGCGGGGTGATCGACCTGACGGTGAACCGGCCGGCGACCGGCGAATTCCTGGCGAGTCTCGCGCAGACGTTCGGCACCTTGGCGGCCGATCCGCGTTTCGCGTCGCTGCAGGAATACCAGCCGCCGCAAGGCCCCGACTGGGCGCGCGCCGCGGGCGCGCAGTGGCTTGCCGCGCCGGGCTTCACGCCGTCGCGTGACCAGGTGGTCGTGACGAGCGGCGCGCAGCATGGGCTCTACGCGGTGCTGAACAGCCTGATCGGCACCGACGGCGTGATCGTCGCCGACCGGCTCACGTATTACGGGCTGAAGGCGCTCGCGCCGGTGTTCCAGTTCGAGATCGTCAGTGCGCCGGCCGACGACGACGGCCTGCTGCCCGACGAGATCGAGCGGATCTGCCAGCGCATGCCCGTCAAGGCGATCTTCGTCGTGCCGAACCTGCAGAACCCGACCGTGACAACGATGAGCCTCGCGCGCCGCATGGCGCTCGTCGACGTCGCGCGCCGCCATCACGTGACGATCATCGAGGACGACGTGTACGGGCCGCTCGTGCGCGACCGGCTGCCGGCAATCGCGGGGCTGTGTCCCGAGCTCACGTTCCATATCGGCGCGACGTCGAAGATTCTCGCCCCCGGGCTGCGTCTCGGCTACCTGAGCTGCCCGCGCGACAGCGTCGCGTTGTGCGCGGAAGCGGTGCGCACCACCGCGTGGATGCCCGCGCCGACGTCGATGCTGATCGCGACATTGTGGATCGAGAACGGCACCGCCGAGCGGATCATGAGCGCGCAGTTGGCCGAGATCCGCGCGCGCGTCGATCTTGCGCGGGAACTGCTGCCGGCCGGTCACCTGAAGTCGGACCCCGCGTGCATGTTCGTGTGGCTGCGGCTGCCGCAGCCGTGGCGTGCCGACGACTTCGCCGCGAACGCGAAGGCGCGCGGCGTGATCGTGATGCCGTCGTCGACGTTTGCGGTCGATCGCGCGGAAATCGAGCACGGCGTGCGCATCAACCTCGCGTGCCCGGCGACGCGTGACGAACTCGTGAACGGGCTGCGGATTCTGGCCGGCACGCTGAAGGACCGGCCGCGCGCGCTGTTCGGGTCGATCTGACGCGCGCCGCGTGCGCCGGCAACCTTGCGGCAGCGCTTCGTCCAAGGTCGCCACGGCGCCGCGCGCAGCGGCGAAGGCTGCCGGCTCGCTTCCCGTATCGGGCAGACGGGCGTCGATGCTCGCACCGGGCACAGGCGAACAGCCGCACCGCGTCGCTCCACCGGACAGCGTCCGCATTTCACCCCAAGCGCTTCATCGGTCGACTTGCTGACGCCCGTGCGGCACGCCCCGTCGCTCTGGTGTCATGTTCCTGGCGGTACAGCTCGGGCCGCCTCGACCTTTTCCTGTCAGGCCGGCCGGACATGACCAGCCAGCGCCGACAGCGCTGCGCGTCACGTCGCACGGGTCTCCGATCGCCGCTCCCCGCACCAAATTCGTAAGACGTACAGTTCGCCCGAAGTCGCGAATTCGCGCCGAACTGTACTCTTATGTGCATATCCGATGTGTGTGCTCCGTCTCAACTGTTCTGCTCTTACGATTCCATCATCAAGTGCACAGTGCCGCAGGCCCAGACATCACGGGCCTGACGGCGCATCTTCAAAAGCGAGCCACGACGATGGAAAAGGCAAAACCGGAGGGAGCAATCAGGCATCACGACAGCCCGGTCGGCGGGCGGCACATGCGCGGATCGGGCGTGCGCGGGGCGGCGGCGCGCAGGCGCAGGCCGGCGGGGAGCACGCGATGAAGCTCTACGAAAAACTCGCGGACGACATCGAACGCCTGATCCGCCAGGGCGTGTACCGGCACGGCGACCGGATTCCGTCGGTGCGGCAGGCGAGCCAGCAGCACCGGATCAGCATCACGACCGTGCTGCACGCCTATCTGCTGCTCGAAAGCCGGGGAATGCTGGAAAGCCGTCCGCAGTCGGGCTACTTCGTGAACCTGCGGCGCGACGACAACCACGCGCCGGTGCGCGAACTGCGGCCGTCGAAGCCGATCGCGATTTCGTCGTCGGTCGACATGAGCCGGCTCGTGCTGTCGACGTTGCGCTCGATCGGCACCGACGACGCGGTGCCGCTCGGTTCGCCGTATCCGGACCCGAGCCTCTTTCCGTTCGAGAAGCTGAACCGCTACGCGTATGCGGCCGGCCGGGACAAGTCGCTGTGGGGCGTGACCGACGGGCTGCCGCCCGGCCATCCGCGTCTGATCCGGCAGATCGCACGACGCTACCTGGAAAACGGGATGTCGGTCGATCCGAACGAGATCATCGTGACGGTCGGCGCGACCGAGGCGATCAACCTGTGCCTGCAGGCGGTCGCGAAACCGGGTGACACGATCGCGGTCGAGTCGCCGACGTTCTACGCGATGCTGCACGCGATCGAGCGGATGGGGATGAAGGCGATCGAGGTCGCGACGCATCCGGAATACGGGATCGATATCGCCGCGCTGGCAGCGATTGCAAAGTCGCAGCCGATCGCCGCGTGCATGGTGATGCCGAATTTCCAGAATCCGCTGGGCTTCCAGATGCCCGACGAGCGCAAGCGCGAACTGGTGGAATTCGCGACCCGCGTCGACATGCCGCTCATCGAGAACGGTGTGTATAACGAACTGTATTTCGGCGAGTCGCATCCGAGCGCGCTGAAGTCCTACGATCGCAACGGGATCGTGCTGCATTGCGCATCGTTCTCGAAGAGCCTGACGGCGGCTTACCGGGTCGGCTGGGCGCTGCCGGGCCGCTATCGCGATCAGGTCGAGAAGCTGAAGTTCCTGAACACGCTGGCCACGCCGTCGCTGCCGCAGCTCGCGATCGCCGAGTTTCTCGAACGCGACGGCTACGAGCATCACCTGCGACGCTTGCGCAAGGCATATGCACAGCAGGCGAACCTGATGCGCGCGATGGTGTCGCGATTCTTCCCGGAAGGCACGCGCATCTCGAGCCCGGCCGGCGGCTACGTGCTGTGGGTCGAGTTGCCGGTGCAGGTCGACGCGATGCGGCTGTATCAGCTCGCGCTGGAGCAGGGAATCACGATCGGCCCCGGCTACATGTTCTCGATCACCGACAACTACCGGAACTTCATCCGGCTGAACTACAGCAGCCCGTGGTCGTCGGAGATCGAGCAGGCGGTGATCGCGGTCGGGAAGCTCGCGGCGTCGTGCATGCGATGAAGCGACGGCCGGTGCGCGTCGCATGCACCGGCCCGGATGACGTCGCGCGGCGTGATGCTCAGCGACTGCCGCGCGCAACGGCCAGCAAGATCCCGAAGCCGACGAGCAGAACGCCAAAGGTGCGGTCGATCCAGTGACGTAAGGACAGCAAACGATCGCGGACGGCCTGGGCGGAGAAGCAGACGGCCACCAGGCTGAACCAGCCCGCATGCGCCAGCGCGATGAACAGGCCGTAGCCGATCTGCACGATCAATGGCGTGTCGGGGCGTACGGCCTGCATGAACAGGCTGACGATGAACACGGTGGTTTTCGGATTCAGCGCGTTGGTCAGGAAACCGGTGCGCAGAGCGGCCAGATCGGACAGCGGCGCGGCATGCGTTGCGGGCTGTCCGTCAGCGGGCCTGGTCGTGAGCATCCTTGCGCCGAGGTAGATCAGGTAGATCGCGCCGACGAGCTTGACGGCATTGAAGAGCCACAGGGATTGACGGATCAGCAGGCCTACGCCGAGCAACGTATAGCTCACGTGTACCGTCACGCCCAGCCCGATCCCGCATGCGGTGAGCAAGCCCGACCGGCGCGACAGCATCAGGCTGTTGCGCGTGACCATCGCGAAATCGGGCCCGGGGCTGATGACCGCGAGCAACGTGATGGTGACTACGACTATCCATTCCGTCATTGCATCGTCCTTTTTATTTTCACCATGATGCTCCAATATTAGGGATAACGTTTCACCAGGAAAAGCGATGATTTCTGACCAGGATGGTGAGTTGGATTCACAGAATGTCCGAGCCGGTCTGCCGTCGTTGATGGCTTTGCGCTGCTTCGAGGCGGCGGCGCGTCATGAGCATTTCAGCCGTGCCGCCGATGAACTTCACGTGACGCACGGCGCCGTCAGTCGCGCGGTGCGTCTGCTTGAAGACGATCTGGGCGTGGCATTGTTCGAGCGGCGCAGTCGTCGGGTGTTCCTGACCGATGCGGGCCGCAAGCTGGCGCAGGCTGTCCATGACGGTCTGCATCTGATGAAGCAGGCCGCGCATGAATTGCGGACCGACGCGGCCCGTGCGCAGCGTTCGGTGCTGTCGTGCGAACCCACGCTGCTGATGCGCTGGCTGATTCCGCGCTGGCCGAACTTCCAGGCCATGTACCCGGGCATCGACATCCACCTCGCCGCGGCGGGCGGCCCGTTCTCGTTCGACAACGGCATCGACATGGCGATCCGGCGCAACGACTTTGCGTGGCCCGACGGCTATCACGCGGAGAAACTGTTCGCGGAAAGGGTGGGGCCGGTGTGCCGGCCCGACAAGGTGGACATGTGGTTTTCCGGCAGTCGAGACAGTCGCGCGCTGAAGCGCGGCGCGCCGCGGCTGCATACCCGGACACGACCGGACGCGTGGAAGGAATGGGCGGCGGCCGCGCAACAATCACCGGGCAGCGGGCGCGGGCAGGTGTTCGAGCATTTCTATTTCAGCCTTCAGGCGGCCGTCGCGGGGCTGGGTGTCGCGATCGGCCCGTGGCATCTCGTTCGCGATGACCTCGAGAGCGGCGTGCTGGTCGCGCCGATGGGTTTCGCCGAAGACGGCACGCACTATTGTCTGCTGACGCCGGCGCCCGTGAAGGACGGGAGCGCGCAGTGGGCTCTGCGCGACTGGCTGAGGACGATAGCCTGACGTGTGAGCCGGATCGATGCGCGACGCCGGCAGCATAAAAAATGGCGCCGCAGGCATTCAGCCCGCGGCGCCATCGCGTGTCGCCACGACGGGCTCAGCCCGCCGCAGCTCGACCGCATGCTTAGATCTGCACGGTGTCGGCGACTTCCTTGAAGTCTTCGATCTGGTCGAAGTTCATGTACTTGTAGATCTTGTCGCCGTTGGCATTGAGCACGCCCATGTCGGCCATGTACTCGTCCTTGGTCGGGATCTTGCCGAGACGCGAGCAGATTGCCGCCAGTTCCGCCGAGCCGAGGTACACGTTCGTGTTCTTGCCCAGACGGTTCGGGAAGTTACGGGTCGACGTCGACATCACCGTCGCGCCTTCGCGCACCTGTGCCTGGTTGCCCATGCACAGCGAGCAGCCCGGCATTTCGGTGCGCGCGCCGGCCGTGCCGAACACGCCGTAGTGGCCTTCTTCCGTCAGTTGCTTCTGGTCCATCTTGGTCGGCGGCGCGACCCACAGCTTGACCGGGATGTCGCGCTTGCCTTCCAGCAGCTTCGACGCGGCACGGAAGTGACCGATGTTGGTCATGCACGAACCGATGAACACTTCGTCGATCTTCGCGCCGGCGACGTCGGACAGCGTCTTCACGTCGTCCGGATCGTTCGGGCACGCAACGATCGGTTCATGGATGTCGGCCAGGTCGATCTCGATGACGGCCGCGTATTCGGCGTCGGCATCCGGCGACAGCAGTTGCGGGTCGGCCAGCCACTGTTCCATTGCCGCGATACGGCGCTGCAGGCTGCGCGGATCCTGATAGCCCTGCGCAATCATCCACTTCAGCAGCGTGACGTTGCTGTTCAGGTACTCGATGATCGGTTCCTTGTTCAGGTGCACCGTGCAACCGGCTGCCGAACGCTCGGCCGACGCATCCGACAGTTCGAACGCTTGCTCGACCTTCAGATCGGGCAGGCCTTCGATTTCGAGGATGCGGCCCGAGAAGATGTTCTTCTTGCCTTGCTTGGCGACCGTCAGCATGCCCTGCTTGATTGCGTACAGCGGAATCGCGTTGACGAGATCGCGCAGCGTGACGCCCGGCTGCATCTTGCCCTTGAAGCGGACCAGCACCGATTCCGGCATGTCCAGCGGCATCGTGCCGGTGGCGGCCGCGAACGCGACCAGGCCCGAGCCTGCCGGGAAGCTGATGCCGATCGGGAAGCGCGTGTGCGAGTCGCCGCCGGTGCCGACGGTGTCGGGCAGCAGCATGCGGTTCAGCCACGAGTGGATCACGCCGTCGCCCGGGCGCAGCGCGATACCGCCACGGGTGCTGATGAAGTTCGGCAGCGTCTGGTGCGTCTTCACGTCGACCGGCTTCGGATAAGCGGCGGTGTGGCAGAACGACTGCATCACGAGGTCGGCCGAGAAGCCGAGGCAGGCCAGATCCTTCAGTTCGTCGCGGGTCATCGGGCCCGTGGTGTCCTGCGAGCCGACCGAGGTCATCTTGGGTTCGCAGTACGTGCCCGGACGCACGCCCTGGCCTTCCGGCAGACCGCATGCGCGGCCGACCATCTTCTGCGCGAGCGAGAAGCCCTTGCCGCTGTCGGCCGGCTGGTGCGGCAGGCGGAACAGCGTCGACGGCGCGAGGCCGAGCGCTTCACGCGCCTTCGCGGTCAGGCCGCGGCCGATGATCAGCGGAATGCGGCCGCCGGCGCGAACTTCGTCGAACAGCACGTCGGACTTGACCTGGAATTCGGCGATCACGTTGCCGTCCTTCAGCGCCTTGCCTTCGTACGGGCGCAGTTCGACGACGTCGCCCATGTTCATCTGCGACACGTCGAGCTCGATCGGCAGTGCGCCGGCGTCTTCCATCGTGTTGTAGAAGATCGGGGCGATCTTGCCGCCGAGGCACACGCCGCCGAAACGCTTGTTCGGGACGAACGGGATGTCTTCGCCGGTGAACCACAGCACCGAGTTGGTGGCCGACTTGCGCGAGGAGCCGGTGCCGACCACGTCGCCGACGTAGGCGACCAGGTGGCCCTTGTCCTTCAGCGATTCGATGAACTTGACCGGGCCGCGCTTGCCGTCTTCTTCCGGCGTGATGCCGGGGCGCGCGTTCTTCAGCATCGCCAGCGCGTGCATCGGGATGTCCGGGCGGGTGGTGGCGTCCGGGGCCGGCGACAGGTCGTCGGTGTTGGTTTCGCCCGTGACCTTGAACACGGTGATGGTCAAGCTTTCCGGCACTTCCGGACGGCTCGTGAACCATTCGGCGTCGGCCCAGCTCTGCAGCACGGCCTTCGCGTGCGCGTTGCCCTTGTCGGCGAGTTCCTTCACGTCATGGAACTGGTCGAACATCAGCAGGGTTTTCTTCAGCGCGTCGGCTGCGACGGCCGCGACTGCTTCGTCGGACAGCAGCTCGATCAGCGGCTGGATGTTGTAGCCGCCCAGCATCGTGCCGAGCAGTTCGGTGGCGCGTTCGCGCGAGATCAGCGGGCAGGCCGTCTCGCCCTTCGCGACGGCGGCCAGGAAGCCGGCCTTCACGCGCGCGGCTTCGTCGACGCCGGCGGGGACGCGGTGGGTGATCAGGTCGAGCAGCGTCTGCTCTTCGCCTGCGGGCGGGTTCGCCAGCAGTTCCACCAGTTCGGCGGTTTGCTGAGCCGTCAGCGGCAGGGGAGGAATACCGAGCGCGGCGCGGGCGGCCACGTGAGCACGAAAGTTTTCAAGCATGGGGGGACCTGCTGAGATTGCGTTTCAGGGGAAGGGCTTTCCAGGCACGCCGAGGCTGCTGTTCCGGACACTGCTTCACTGCTTGGACGGGATTTTAATCGCAATATAGTCAGGCGTCAAATGTCTTATGTCTTATATAAGAGTTGTATATGGGACCTGGAAAGGCGAGTGCTGTAGCGGTGCACTTTGCGGAAGAATTCGGTGGATTGAGTTGGGGCTTGGTGCAGAGAGTGGCCGCGAATCCGGGCGCAGCGGGGCATATGGCCGGTCGCAGATGCGGCGTTCGCCCGACCGGCGCGGTTTCATCATGTGGAAAATCCCGCACGCGCCGTCCACATCGGCAAAAACGCCAATCGAAAAAGCCGAGGAGTTGCGAATTTGCGAAAAATTGGGCGAATGAAAGCAGAAATGCCGACATCCTGCGCAACGAAGCTTCAAGATCCCAACGCAAGATAGGCAAGAAAAAGACACCGATGCCGATTCCGGCGATCTCGGCGGGCAGTGTCTTCGAGGAATGCGCCCATCACGACGGAGTGCGCGATGAAGGCCGTGAGTGCGACCAGCTTCGCTCCGATCACGCCGCGAATGTTGGTGCGTCGTCGATGGTCGGCGGCGCGGGTGAGTACAGCGCCTTCATCGCTGCAACCTCGTCGGTCAATCGAGCCACGAGTTCCCGCGGCCCGAGCACTTTCAACTCCGCACCATATCCAAGCAGCTTGCGCGCACCGTGCTCGATCGATTCGATCAGCATCAGGAATTCTTTCCATCCCGGTGGGACCGCGCTGCTGCCGGCGCTATTCGAGACGGGCGCGACCTTGACGCGCGCATTGATCAGCCAGCTCTCCGCACGCGCCGACACCGCGACGTGCGCGCTCAACCGGTAAAGCTCCGCTTCATACCGGCTCATCGCATCACGCCAGTGCCGGGCCAGATCGAACCGCGCGGGCCGCTTGAATCGCCGGCGCGACGCCGCGAGTTCCCGAATGTTCGCGAGCCGAAAAGTCAGTGCATCGCGCTTGCCGGCGACCTTCGCCACCACGTACCACGCACCGCCCTTGAGCACCAGCCCGAGCGGATCGAGTGCGCGGCGCGACACACCGCGCCAGCTTTCGTACGTCACCTCGATCCGCTGCGACTGCCACACGGCATCGGCGACTTCACGCAGAAACGCCGGCGTTTCCTGCGCCCGATACCAATCCACGGTATCGACATGCAGCCGGCTCGCGACACGATCGGCATGTTCGCGCGAGTCCGGCGGCAGGCTGGCGATCATCTTCAGCCGCGCGGACGCAGCCATCCCGTCGAGCCCGAGTTCTCCCGCCGGCCCCGGCAGACCGGCCAGAATCAACGCATGCGCCTCCTGCTCGGTCAGCCCCGTGAGATCGGTACGCCAGCCGTCCTGCAATTGAAAGCCGCCGTTGCGTCCGCGATCGCCCCAGATCGGCACGCCGGCCGTCGACAGTTGATCGATATCGCGCAGGATCGTCCGCTCGGACACTTCCAGTGCGGCGGCCAGCGCCGGCGCGGTCATGCGGCCGCGCGCCTGCAGCATCATCATGATCGACAACAGCCGGCTGGCTTTCATGTGTGGCACCTCATCCGGAATACATGACACGAGATGTCATGTTATCGGATCTATGATCCGACACATCCGCGATCGGCTGGCGCGCAACGGAGTCGGGCGCGGGCTTGCCGACACGCGGGCGGTGCTCATGTGAGGGCCGCTGCGCGAAACCCGACGAGGAGAGCGATACATGAAAATCATGACCGGTCCGCTGAGCATGTTCGGCGCGAAAGTCGAGATCGCGGCGCACGAGAAGGGCATCGCCTTCGAGCGCGTGCTGGTGCCGTTCAGCCAGCAGCGCGGCTACGATCCGAAGCATCCGGACGTCTTGCGCATCAATCCGAAGCGTCAGGTGCCGGTGCTGATCGACGGCGACCTGGAGATTTTCGATTCCACGCAGATCTTCGAGTACCTGGAAGACCTGAAGCCCGATCCCGCGCTATGGCCCGCGCAGCCGAAAGCGCGCGCGGTGGCGCGTCAACTCGAGCACTGCAGCGACGAGGTTTATTTTCCGCACGTGATCCGGCTGATGGGCCTCGAAGAGACGCCGGATCATCCAGCGGCACGGGCCGCACGCGACGAAGCGCGGCAATACTATCGACGCATGGAACGCGTGCTGGCGGACCGGAAATTCCTTGGCGGCACCTATTCGTACGCCGACATCGCGTTCTACATGGCGCAGTTGTTCGGCGCGCGCAAGGGCGCGCCGATGACGGCGGAGACGCCGAACCTGCTCGCCTGGCGCGAACGGATGACCGCGCGTCCGGCCGTGCGGAAAGTGGCTGGTGCGATGGCGGGTTATCTTGCTTCGATCGACCATCCGGTTCCGGATTTTCTTCGTGGGCTCCATTAGCCAACCCGTCGCGCGTCGAACGGCTACGATCCGTCAGTCGCCGCCGGATGTGAACGCATCACCCGCCAGTCACCGGCGGAAAGAACGCCACCTCGCTATCCTCCCGCACGACGAATCCGCCGGTCACCATCTCGAGGTTCACGGCTGCGCGCACGGGTCGATCCAGCCGCAGCGCTTCGCCACAGCGCGCGTCGCGTGCGGCGAGCGCGGCGAGCGCGGCGCGCAGCGCGTCGACGGTGAGGTCATGCGCATCGATCTCGACAACTTCCTCGTCGGTATGCAGTTGTTCGCGAATGCTCGCAAAGTATTTGATCGTCAGTTTCATTACGATGTCCTGAGCGAAATCGGTGCAATCGGCGGGATCGGAAAGGCGTTGGCCGACACGTTCATCCCCAGCGGCGCATCGCCTGATCGTCATGCGCCTTCGGCTCGACCCAGCCGGCCATGCCGTCGTGCCGGATCTCCTTCTTCCAGAACGGCGCATGCGTCTTCAGGAAGTCCATGATGAATTCGCACGCATCGAACGCCGACGCGCGATGCGCGGCGGCCACCACGACGATCACGACCGCATGGCCCAACGGAATGCGCCCGACGCGATGCACGACCTTGACCGCCTCGAGCCGCCACCGCGCGCTGGCCTCCTCGACGATGCTCCACAGCGCCTGCTCGGTCATCGTCGGATAGTGTTCGACTTCCAGCGCGATCACGTCGTCGACGTCGCCTTCGTTGCGCACGACACCGAGGAAATTCACGACCGCACCGACATTCGGATTGCGAATGATCGGCGCGATCTCGGCGCCGGCGTCGATCGCCGTGTACTGCACACGCACCTCGAATCCGGCTGCGATCGCCGGCGGCGGCTCGGTGTGCGAGTCGACGGGTTCGGACTGTCCGCCGTCACGCGGCGGCTCGTTTGATGACGCGGCACGGGATTCGGTGAAACTGGTCATGACGGTTCTCCAGTATGCGGTTCGCTCCGCTTCGCGCGGCAGCAGCCCGTCAGCCGCCGACGAGCGACATGCGCACGGTCGGGTAGGTCTTGCCGGACGGCCTGGCCGCGTTCGTGGCCCGCCGTTCGGAATAGCGGTCGTCGCGCCGTGTCCATCGTGCGCGCACGGTGTCGGCGAGGCCGTCGATCGATGTGGCGTCATCGAGCCACGGCCGCAGGTCGGTGCCATGCATCGCGAACAGACACGTATAAAGCTGGCCGTCGGCCGACACGCGGGCGCGCGAGCATGTGCCGCAGAACGGATGCGACACGCTCGCGATGAAACCGACCTCACCCGCGCCGTCGATGTGCCGGCAGCGGATCGCGGTGGCATCGTGTCCCGGTTCGCCGACGAGGACGAGCGGATAGCTCGCTTCGATGAGCTCGCGCATCCGCGCGGCCGGCACGACCTTGTCGCCGGACCACGCGCTCGCGCCGCCGACGTCCATGTATTCGATGAAGCGCACGGCCACGCCGCTATGACGGAAGTGACGCACGAGCGGCAGGATCTGGTCGTCGTTCGCGCCGCGCTCGATCACCGCGTTGACCTTCACGGGCGCGAGCCCGGCCGCCTGCGCGGCCTCGATGCCGGCCAGCACGCGCGGGACCGGCACGTCGGTGTCGGTCATCCGGCGGAATATGGCATCGTCGATCGCGTCGAGACTCACGGTCACGCGCGACAAGCCTGCATCGCGCAGCGTGCGGGCCTTGGCGGCGAGCAGCGAACCGTTGGTCGTCAGCGCGATTTCGACGGGCTTGCCGTCGACGGTCGTCAGCGTCGCGAGCCGTTCGACCAGCGCTTCGAGGTTGCGGCGCAGCAGCGGCTCGCCGCCGGTGAGGCGAATCTTTTCGACGCCGAGCGAGACGAACGCACGCGCGATCTTCTCGAGTTGCGCGAACGACAGCCGCTCGGACGACGGCATGAACGCATAGTCGGGGCCGAAGCTGTCGCGCGGCATGCAGTAGCCACAGCGGAAATTGCACTGGTCGATGACGGACAGCCGGAGGTCGCGCAGCGGCCGCGCGAGCGTGTCGAGCGGGCGGGAGAAGACACCGGGCGATGCGCCGCCGGTTGCGGCGGCGACTGGCGCGGAAGCGATGGCATTCACGATGGGTTCGGCTGCCTGCATGAAGTGATCGGAACGGCATCGGCGATCGGCCGTGCGTGCGCAAAGGTGTCGGCGCACGGGTCGTGACGAGCCTCATCGTGAGGATAGGCCGCTGGATTCCATCGGCAGAGACACAATCCCGCACGAAATGCAGGAATACAGTTCGTCATCCCGGATGCGCGAAAGGTGGGCATGACGCGCCAATCCATGCTCATGTTCGTGCTCACGCGAGCCAGTGCGCGAAATCGTAATACGGGGTACGGGCGTTCGGCCGTGACGCGGATGCACAGCGTCGCAGTGCGGAAAGCAGTACAGCTGACAGCCTCGCGGCCCCGCAACGGGTTTTCCGTGCACACATCTTCGGCCCCGGGGAAAGCACAGTTTCAGCGCACGTTCGCGCGATTGCGAGTATCGTCGGAAACGCGATATCGTCATTCACGCTTCGTTGCCGCGCCCCGCGATCCGTTCTTGTCTGCACGTGCCGTCGCGAAGCCGTCGCGCGATTTCCTGCTTCGAGCTGACGTCCTCACAATCACGAGCAAATTACGGTCATGGAAATCTTCGATGCGTTCCATCTCGCCCGATTGCAATTCGCGTTCACGGTGTCGTTCCACATCGTGTTTCCGGCGATCAGCATCGGCATGGCGAGCTTCCTGGCGGTGCTGGAATGGCGCTATCTCGTCACCGGCGACGCCGCCTATAAATCCATGTTCCAGTTCTGGTCGAAGATCTTCGCGATCGGCTTCGGAATGGGCGTCGTCTCCGGCGTCGTGATGGCGTACGAGTTCGGCACGAACTGGGCGGGCTTCTCGCGCGTCGCGGGCAACATCACCGGCCCGCTGCTCACTTACGAAGTCCTGACGGCCTTCTTCCTCGAGGCCGGCTTTCTCGGCGTGATGCTGTTCGGCTGGCAGCGCGTCAGCCCGCGGGCGCATTTCTTCGCGACGCTGATGGTCGCGGTCGGCACGCTGATCTCGACGTTCTGGATCCTCGCGTCGAACAGCTTCATGCAGACGCCGCAGGGCTACAGGATCGAGAACGGTCTCGTCGTGCCGGTCGACTGGTTCAAGGTCATCTTCAACCCGTCGTTCCCGTATCGCCTCGTGCACATGACGATCGCCGCGTTCATCGTCGCGGGCTTCATCGTCGCCGCGTGCGGGGCGTGGCACCTGCTGAAGGGGCGCCGCGACGAGCCGGTTAAGCGCAGCTTCTCGATGGCGCTGTGGATGTTGCTGCTGCTCGCGCCGATCCAGATCGTCGTCGGCGATGCGCACGGGTTGAACACGCGCGAATACCAGCCGGCGAAGATCGCGGCGATCGAGGGGCTGTGGGAAACCGAGAAGGGCGGCACCGCGCTGAACCTCGTCGGTCTGCCCGACATGCAGGCCGAGACGACGCGCTATGCGATCCAGGTGCCGCACCTCGGCAGCCTGATCCTCACGCACAGCTGGGACGGCGAGATTCGCGGGCTGAAGGAATTCCCGGCGCAGGACCGCCCGTATTCGCCGATCGTGTTCTGGACCTTCCGGATCATGGCCGGCCTCGGGATGCTGATGCTGCTCACCGCGCTGCTCGGCCTGCTGCTGAGAAAGGGCGGACGCCTGTATGAAACGCGCTGGTTCCAGTGGTTCGTCGTGTGCATGGGGCCGTCGGGCATCGTCGCGCTGCTGGCCGGATGGATCACCACCGAAGTCGGGCGGCAGCCGTGGACCGTATACGGCGTGCTGCGCACCGTCGATTCGGTCGCGCCGCTCAGCGCGCAGCAGGTCGGCGTGTCGCTGCTGATCTTCGTGGTCGTGTATTTCCTGGTGTTCGGAACGGGGATCTACTACATGATGCAATTGATGAAGCGCGGGCCGGCCGCCCAGGCCGGATACATCGAGCTGCACCGGCATCCGGGGCTGCGCAAGAGTGCGCTGTCCACGCCGCTGAACGTCACCGAAGCGGAGTAAGCGATGCACATCGATCTTCCTGTCGTGTGGGCCGCGATCATCGGCCTCGGCGTGTTCATCTACGTGATGCTCGACGGCTTCGACCTCGGCATCGGCCTGCTGTTTCCGTTCTTCGACGCGAAGGCCGAACGCGAAGTCATGCTGAATACCGTCGCGCCGGTATGGGACGGCAACGAGACCTTTCTCGTGCTCGGCGGCGCGGGCCTGTACGGCGCGTTTCCGGTCGTCTACTCGACGCTGCTGCCGGCGAACTACCTGCCGCTGATCCTGATGGTGGTCGGGCTGATCTTCCGCGGCGCCGCGTTCGAATTGCGTGCGAAGGCGAACCGCACGCAGCACCTGTGGGATCTCGCGTTCATCGGCGGCTCCGCGCTGGCCGCGTTCTGCCAGGGGATCACGCTCGGTTCGTTGCTGCAGGGCATCCGGATCGTGAACAACCAGTTCGCGGGCGGGCCGTTCGACTGGCTGTCGCCGTTCAGCCTGTTCTGCGGGATCGGCGTGCTCGTCACCTATGCGACGCTCGGCTGCGGCTGGCTGATCCTGAAAGTCGACGGCGAACTGCAGCGCAAGATGCGCCTGCTGATGAAGCCGCTCGCGGGCGTGCTGCTCGCGGTGATGGGCGTGGTCAGCCTGTGGACCGTGATCGGGCTGCCGGCGGTCGCGCATCGCTGGTTCGGCAGCGGCAACCTCGGCTGGTTCCTGCCGGTGCCGATCCTCGTCGTCGCGTGCGTGTGGGGCATCTTCCACACGGTGAAGCGCGAGCACGAGGCGACGCCGTTCCTGCTGACGCTCGCGCTCGTGTTCCTCGGCTACACCGGCCTCGTGATCAGCATCTGGCCGAACATCGTGCCGCCGTCGCTGACGATCTGGGACGCGTCGTCGAGCCATTCGAGCCAGCTCTTCGCGCTCGTCGGCACCGTGATCGTGCTGCCGATCATCCTCGTGTACAACGCGATGCAGTACCGCGTGTTCCGCGGCAAGGTGCGCGAGGGCGACGCCGGCTATCACTGACCGGCGCGCCCCGGTGACGGGGCAGGGCGTGCGCGGGCGTATCATCATGCGCAAGCGCGGTGAAGCGCGTCACCCGGCCCGGCATCGACCGGGCAACGGCCCGCCACGCGCGGGCCGTTGCACATCGGGCTGCGGCGATCCGCATGGCGTATTTCATCGGCAGTCGAGACAACACCATGATCGTCAGACCACGACAAAACTGGCTCAGGATGCTGTTCATATGGAACGGCTCCGTGCTGCAATCGATCATTCCGCAACTCGTGTTCATGGCGATCGTCAGCACGCTGGCGGTCTTCACGAACGGGCGCATCTTCGGCGAGAAGATACCGCTGAACACTGCGCCGTTCACGCTGTTCGGGCTGGCCCTCGCGATCTTTCTCGCGTTTCGCAACAACGCGAGCTTCGAGCGCTTCAAGGAGGCGCGGCTTCTGTGGGGCAACCTGCTGATCGCGGCGCGCACCGTCACGTCGCAGCTGCGGCGCTACTTGCCGGACAGCGTCGGCGATGCGGAGCGCGACCGGCTCGCCGATCTGCTGATCGCGTTCACGTATGCGTTGAAGCATCAGTTGCGTCATACCGATCCGGCGCAGGACCTGCAGCGCATTCTCGGCGCCGAGCGCGCCGCCGCGTTCGCGCACAAGTGCTACCAGCCCGTCGCGATTCTCGATGAACTGCGCGGCGGAATCGTCCGCGCGCTGGGTCGCGCGCCCGGCAGCGAAGCAACGTGCTGGATGTTCGATACGCAACTGGCCGAGTTGGGCAAGGCCGTGGGCGGCTGCGAGCGCATCCTGACGACGCCGATCCCGTTCTCGTACAGCGTGCTGCTGCATCGCACCGTCTATGCTTATTGCGTGCTGTTGCCGTTCGGCCTCGTCGATTCGACGGAATACTTCACGCCGCTGATTTGCGTGTTCATCTCGTACACGCTGATCGCGCTCGAAGCGATCGCGAACGAGGTGGCCGAGCCGTTCGGCCTTGCGCCGAACGCGCTGGCGCTCGATGCGATGGCGCGCACGATCGAGCGGTCGGTGCTCGAGCTGGGCGAGCGCGCGATGCCGGAGGAGTTCGTGCCGGCATCGACGTATCAGATCACGTAAGCGGCACCGCGACGCGCGTCGCGGCGCGCACGATTGGGAGAACTTCGCATGCGCATCTACGTGACGAGTATTTTTGTCGACGATCAGGACAAGGCACTCGCGTTCTATACCGACATCCTCGGCTTCCGGTTGAAGAACAACGTGCCGGTGGGCGCGTACCGCTGGCTGACGGTCGTGTCGAAGGATCAACCCGACGGTACCGAGCTGATGCTCGAACCGAGTCATCATCGCGCGGTCGGCCCTTATCGTCAGGCGCTGTACGAGGACGGCATCCCGGCGGCGTCGTTTCAGGTCGACGATCTCGACGCCGAGTACGCGCGGCTCGACGCGCTCGGCGTGCACTTCACGCTGGCGCCGATGGACGCGGGGCCCGTGCGGGTTGCGGTGCTCGACGATACGTGCGGCAACCTCGTGCAGCTCATGCAGATGAAGTGACGCGTTGTCCGCGAGGAGCCGCTCGGGTTCGTTTCAGTCGCGTCGGTCGATCATTTTGTGGGGCGTCATGATGGCGTGAAAGGGCGCAGGCGCGACATCGGTGGAGTCGACCAAGGAAGATTGTGTAGACTCGTGCTCGTTCAATGGAGCCAACATCATGCAACTTCTTGACCACGTGTCCATCGGCGTTCCGGATATCGATCAGGCCCGCCCCTTCTACGACGGTGTCATGGCCGCGCTGGGCGCGACCAAGGTTTATGACCGCGGCACCGCGCTCGGTTACGGCGAACGTTGCAGTGCCACCGACACCGCATCGACCTTCCTGGCGATTTATCTGGATCCCGCCGAAGTCGGGACGAGCAAGCGACACTGATGCTTCAAGGCGGCCTCCCGCCAGCAGGTGCATGCATTTTTCGAGGCGGGGCTGTCCGCGGGCGGGCGGCCCGACGGCGACCCCGGCTTGAGGCCGCACTATCACGCCGACTACTACGCGGCCTTTGTCGTCGATCCGGCCGGCAACCGGATCGAGGCCGTGTGCCACGCGGCGCCAGCGGCGCACGAGCGGCCGTGACGACACTTGCCGACGACTGATCGCCCGCGGCACGGTGTCGTGCCGTCGGGTCGCGGACAAGCGCGGCGCCGGCATGCCGCCGCGTCACGCCGTCGGTCGCGTTTGCTGCGCGCGCGGCTCAATCGAAGTACGTCAGCCCTATCGCTCCTTTCACCTCGGCCAGCGTCGCGCCGGCCACCTCGCGCGCGTGCAACGTGCCGCGCTTCAGGATCGCCATCACCTCTGCCTTGTCCGCTTCGAATTCGCGACGACGCGCGCGGATCGGCTCGATCAGCGCCTGCAGCCGCTCGTTCAGCACGCGCTTGACGACGCTGTCGCCGAGGCCGCCACGGCGATAGTGCGCCTTCAGTTCGTCGACTTTCTGTACGTCGGGCTCGAATGCGTCGAGGAACGTGAACACGACGTTGCCTTCGACCTGGCCGGGATCGTTCACGCGCAGGTGGTTCGGGTCCGTGTACATGTCCTTCACCGCTTGCGCGATCTCGTCGGGCGTCGAGCCGAGTGTGATCGCGTTGCCGAGCGACTTGCTCATCTTCGCCTTGCCGTCGATGCCGGGCAGCCGCGTGACCGCCGACAGCACGGCCTCGCATTCCACCAGCACCGGCTTATCGACCGTCGCGTTGAAGCGGCGCACGAGTTCGTTGGTCTGCTCGATCATCGGCAACTGGTCGTCGCCGACCGGCACGTGCGTTGCCTTGAACGCGGTGATGTCGGCGGCCTGGCTGACGGGGTAGGTCAAGAAGCCGGCCGGGATGTCGCGCTCGAAGCCGCGCAGGCGGATCTCTTCCTTGATGGTCGGATTGCGCTCGAGGCGCGCGACCGTCACGAGGTTGAGCAGGTATTGCGACAGCTCGGCGAGCTCAGGCACCTGCGACTGGACGACGATCGTCGAGATCGCTGGATCGATGCCGACGGCCAGGTAGTCGAGCGCGACTTCGATTACGTTCTCGGTGACGCGCTGGCGGCGGCCCATGTTGTCGGTCAGCGCCTGCGTATCGGCGAGCAGCAGGAACTGCGTCGCTTCGTGCTGCATCTGCACGCGCGCGCGCAGCGAGCCGATGTAATGGCCGAGATGCAGCGGGCCGGTCGTGCGGTCGCCGGTGAGAATGGTCGGTCGGGTCGGGTGCGTCATGGTGTGGATTGGCTCCGGGTTATCGAAGCCACCAGCCATGACGTGAGCGCAGAAACGACAATGCCGCCATGGCTGGCGGCATCACGTTCGGGACATGCAAAAGGAAACGGGCCGCCTGGGTCAGGCGCGCCACCAGCGATGCACGTTCGGCGAGGCAGGTTTGGTTTCCATTGCGCGAGTATAGCGTAGCGGCGGCGAGCCGTGCGTCAGCGCACGACCGATTCCAGCGCGAGGCGCGCGACTTCGGCCGACGGCCACAGCAGGTACAGCAGGCCGGCCATCAGCAGCAGCGCGCAGACGCGTGCCAGCGGCGTGCTGTCCATATCGCTCAGGGTGCGGATGTGCTGCTTCAGTTTCTTCATTACTTGCAGGCGCGACGTGCGCCACTCCAACGGTTGCTGCAACGGGGCCGGGTGGCGGCGCCGTGGTGTTGCGGGGTTCAACGGGGGCGGGGTGCGGTTGGGGAACCGTGTCGTCTGGACGGGGCGGCGGGGCTGGCAGGTTGTGGTCAAAAAAGGGACAGTTGAACGCCGTTTGGCTGCCGTCCATTCCAGGTGACGGGCATCCTACCAGTTCGGCGATACGGACACAGTCAAGAATTGTCGGGACAGGCGTCGAAGCGCTTTCCAATGGAACAGGAGCCTGGACGAGGGTCTGCACTGGCTCTTGCGTAGCGCTTTCGGCGCGTTTCCAATGCAAAAGAGCCTGTTGTTGGCCCGACACGCGCGAGTTGACCGACACCG
>NZ_CADFEC010000032.1:0-67819 GCF_902833195.1 Burkholderia sp. BCC1638 | reverse complement strand
CGTCAGCAATCGCGACCACGGCACGAGCTTCTCCATCTCTTCCAGGAAACGCTGGCGCCGAGTCATGCGCTTCTTGCCCGTGCTTTCCGCTTCCGCAAAGCTCATTTGCCGTTTCATCGTCGTGGACCCGTTCCGTGAACTATCTTCTACAACGTCCTCGGCTGCGTCAGCGATGACCACAGAGCCGGATAAATCAGTGTTTCCCTAGCAGAATCTACGACCTTCAACAGGAGTCGATGGGGCTTGTCACGTTACCGATTCGACGCTGCGTGGCGGCCACGCGTGCCAATCCGTCAGAAAGCAATAGTCGAATTTTGGGCATGACCGGTACGCAGGCGCCAAGCGTCGAAGCGGCCCGCGAGGCGCGCAGCAATTGTCGCTTGAGCGCGAAATGCTGACGGATCGGATCGAAGCAAGACAGAAAAGTCTGCGTGCGATCGGGCAAACGGAAGCCGCGCCTGCGGCGCTTGCGTTCGCGTGAGCTGATGACTATTCTCCGTCAGGTTGTTCACGCGCGCCGCAGCCTTGACTAAGGCATGTTCGCCAACTCTTCGACGTCTGCCTTTGCCACGGGGTAGCTGCGCAGCTGATCGGTAACGATCTTCTTGGGCGTCGGGGCATTTGCCGACAGCACGCGCTTGAAGGGGCGTTTTGCCGCGGATCTGTCTCGACGCCTTTGCCACAGCCGCTTGGCCTGGCGTTACGAGCCGTGGTAAACCGTATCGTTCAGGCGTTGCAGCGTACCGTCCTGCTCGGCCTTGATCAACTCGTCGATCACTTCGCGGCGCGTCAGCGCATGCTGGGCTTCAGGCGTCGCATTCTGCTGAATAACAGGTGGAGCAGAGTGGTCGGCCGGCGAAGTCGTTCCCGGAGAAGGAGTAGCAAACGCGGCCGTGGTGGAGGCAGCCAGCGTGAGTGCCGAGAGGACGTAAGAAATGTGACGGATGCTTTTGTTCATGATGTTGCCCTTTCCTTGTTTCGATTCATACAGTCAGTAGTGCGATTCACTGTCTGCATGGACTGAAGTCTAGGGGTGGCGATCCATCATGAAAAATACATGTTCCAAACACCAGCCATAACTTCGAGGCATGGCGCGGGCATCACGGAACCGTCGCGCGGTTTCGTGCCCGCCACGGCGCGACACGATCAGGTTGCCGGCGCGCAGTGGTCGATCAGCATATCGCGGAATCGCCGTGCGCTCGGGCTCAACGTGCTGTCTTTTCGCCAGATGATCGTCAGGTCGCGTTCGATAATCAGCCCCTCGACTGGCAGGCGCACGAGCAAACCCGTCGTCAGTTCCGATTCGATCGTCATGCGCGAGACCCATGCAATCGCGGTGCCGCGCACCAGCAGCCGGTTCATCGCTTCGGCGCTACCGACCGACAGGCGTGGCGAAAAGGCCAGCCCGCATGCGGCGAACGCCGCTTCGACGGCATTTCGTGTGCCGGAGCCGGGCTCGCGCGACAGCACGTCGTGGCGCGCGATGTCGTCGATCCGGATCTTGCGCTTGCGCGCGAGCGGATGGGACGGCGCGGCGACGGGGATGAGCGGGTCCTGGCCGAACCGTGCCGAGTCGAACGAAGTCGTGTCATACGGGCCTTCGACGAAACCGAGCTGGCGATCGTAGGCCAGTACCGCGGCCTCGACCTGCTCCGTATTCATCTCCGCCACGTCGATCGATACATTCCGGTATTGCTCGCCGAACGCATGCAGCACGGACGGCAGCAGATAGCTGCCGATCGTGCGGCTGGCCGCTAGCTTCAGGCTACCGCGCACGAGGCCCGAGAATTCATCGAGCATCGCCTCGGCTTCGTCCGACAGCGAAAAGATTCGCACTGCATAGTCGGCCAGCAGTTGCCCCGCCTCGGTCGGGCTCATGCCGCGCGGGCGCCGGTCGAACAGCGTGACGCCCAGGCGTTCCTCGAGCTCGCGGATTTCGCGGGTCAGCGCTGGCTGACTGACGTGCAAGCGCGCGGATGCGCCGGTTACGCTACCCGCCTCGACCACGGCGAGGAAGGCCGCCAGATGGGTAAAGTTCATTCTGATGTATATAAAAAATGTATGGATATTATCATCTATATGTATTTTTAATATGTCAAGCGCATCGCTATCGTAGTGGCCATGGGTCGTCGATGGAGATCGCAATGTTCAATTCAAATGCAAACACGGGCACCGTATCTACCGGTTTTCTCGCGTACAAGATTCGGCAGTTCACGCCGAACTGGTTCGCGGTGACCATGGGCAACGGCATCGTCGCATTGGTACTCGCTACGCTGCCGTTTCGCTTTCCGAGCCAGCAGGGCATCGCGGCCGCGCTATGGTGCGCGGATGTCGTGCTGTATGCCGTATTCGCCGCAATGCTGCTGACGCGTGCGATCCGGTATCCCGACACAATCTGGCCGATGCTGCGGCACCCGCTGCAGTCGATGTTCCTCGGCGCCATTCCGATGGGCCTCGTACCTATCATCAACGGCTTCGTGCTGTTCGCGGCGCCGGCGATCGGGCCGGTGGCCCATTCGGTCGCGCAGGTGCTCTGGTGGATCGATGCGCTGCTCGCCGTCGTGGTGGCCATTGCGGTGCCGTATCTGATGTTCACCGAGCAGAATCATGCATTCGAGCGCGTCAGCGCCGTGTTGTTGCTGCCGCTCGTCGGCCCGGAAGTGACCGCATCGAGCGGCGCGGTGATCGCGCCGCACTTGTCGATCGACGGCGCACGAGCGGTGATCGGCGTCAGCTACACACTCTGGGCCGTCTCGCTAGCCATGGCGTTCGCGGTGCTCACGCTTGTGTTCTTCCGACTGGTCATCCACAAGCTGCCGCATCGCGACCTCGCACCGTCGAGCTGGCTCACGTTGGGGCCGATCGGAACAGGAGCGCTCGGCATTCTCGGTCTCGGCCGGGTGGCGCCGGCGGCGTTCGACGGCAGTTCGTTCGCGCCGCTTGCCGCGCTCGCAAACGAACTCGGCATGGCATGCGCGCTGCTGCTCTGGAGCGCAGGCATCTGGTGGTTCGTAATTGCCGTGCTGTTCACGCTGCGCTATCGCAAGGAAGGGATGCAGTTCAATCTCGGCTGGTGGGGTTTCACGTTCCCGCTTGGTGTGTACACCGCAGCCACGATCGGTTTGTATCGCGCCACCGACATGATGGTGTTCGCCGTGCTGGGTACTGCCTTCGCGCTGATGCTGTTTTGTTTCTGGAGCGTGGTCGCGACTCGCACCCTGCGCGGTGTGATGCAAGGCCGGCTGTTCCATGCACCTTGCCTCGCGTCGAATAGCTGAATTTTGAGCTGACAACCTGATAGGGACACTGATCACGCGGTCCCCATCTCTAATCCAGAAAATATATTGAGGATATCAAAATGGATGCAGTAAAGCCGGATGTAAAGCGTATTGCCGTGACGGGCGCCGCTGGACAGATCGCCTATTCGCTGCTGTTCCGGATCGCGCGAGGCGACCTGTTCGGCAACGACCAGCCGGTCATCCTGCAACTGCTCGACCTGCCGCAGGCCTATGGCGCGATGCAGGGCGTCGTGATGGAACTGCAGGATTGCGCGTTTCCACTCCTGCGCCGGGTGGAAGTGACGACCGACCCGACCGTCGCGTTTCGCGACGCCGATTGCGCGTTCCTGATCGGTTCGAAGCCGCGCGGGCGAGGCATGGAGCGCCGCGATCTGCTGGCAGAGAACGCGGCGATCTTTCGCACGCAAGGCAAGGCGCTCAATGCGTCAGCCAGCCGCAACGTCAAGGTGCTGGTCGTCGGCAACCCGGCGAACACCAATGCGGCCATCGCGCGCCGCTTTGCGCCCGATCTGCCCGAGGATGCGATCACGGCAATGATCCGGCTCGATCACAACCGCGCGGTATCGATGCTGGCCCAGCGCTGCGCGATCGCGGTCAATGTGATCGGCAACATGATCGTGTGGGGCAACCATTCGCCGACGATGTTTCCCGATTATCGGTATGCGCGAGTCGGCCGCTACCTGATCAAGGACTTGGTCAACGACGAGAACTGGTACCGCGAGACCTTCATCCCGGAAGTGGCGGCGCGCGGAACGACCCTGATCCAAGCGCGCGGCGCATCGTCTGCGGCGTCGGCCGCGAATGCGGCGATCGACCAGATGCGCGACTGGATCCGCGGCAGCGACGGCCGCTGGGTGTCGATGAGCGTGCCGTCCGATGGTAGCTACGGCATTCCGCGGGGGCTGATATTCGGCGTGCCTGTGATTTGTCACGACGGCCGCTACGAGCGAGTCGAGGGCATTCATATCGATGCATTCGCGCGGCAATGCATCGACCGCTCGGTGCATGAACTGCAGGATGAGGCGGCCACCGTCGATGCGTTGTTCGCCGAGTGTTGACGGCAGGTGTCGGGACGTCGACGGACTGGCCCGGATATGCCGATCCACGGCCAAGTGCCATTAAGGGCATTTGTGACGCTGGTCAGAAGAATTTTGCGAACTTTCTGACTTTTCAAATTTATCTCTTTGTGCCGATAGGCGAACATCGCCTGTCCTTCCAATGGAGCAGTCATGTCGAATCAGATTCAGGTTAGCGAAGCAATGAACCGAACCCTAACGCGAGACGGATTCCGGCGCCGAATTGTGGCAGGCGCACTGTCGGCGACCGTCGCTGTCACTTGCGCGTTGGCGGTGAACGCGCACGCGGCGAATGCCCCGTTTTTCCTGACGTTCGGGAAGGCGTCGAACGATCTCCCGATCGTCATGCCGATCTGTTGCCAGGGGCGCACGAGCTGAACCCGCTTTCGTTTCGACGAGTCGTGCGGCCTGCGTAGTCGGCGCGTCGATCTAGCTTCAACGCAACAAGGGAGAACTCATGAATTTCACACTGGGCGTGCTGCTCAGCCTGTCGTTCATCATCACGGTGCTCGGACTGTTCGTCTTTATCTGGGCGCAATCGAGCGGTTTGCTGAAAATGGGGCAGTCGGCCGCCACGGTGATCTTCGCCGAAGGCGAGATCGGCCATGCGGAGCCGTTCGCGGGCGTTTCGCCGGAAGGCGGCGGCGCCGCTGGTTCGCAGCCCGACCCCGCTGAACTGCGCGATCGCGTGCTGGCTGACCGGTCGAGCAGTGCGGCGGCGCTGGCCTTCATCGCATCGTCGGTGGGCTGGCTGCTGCTTGGTTCGCTGTTCGGCCTGCTTGCATCGCTGAACTTCCAGGTGCCCGACTGGCTGTCGGGCTCGCCATTGGTGACGTTCGGCCGCACGCGCATCGTGCACCTGAACATCGTGACTTACGGATGGGCATCGATGGCGGGCATCGGCGTTGCGTTGTGGCTGCTGCCTCGCTTGTTGAAGACGCAACTGGTCGGTGCGCGCTTCGCGATTGTCGGCGCGGTTCTGTGGAACCTCGGCGTCGCGATGGGCTGTGCTGCGATTCTGTTCGGCTGGAGCGATGGACTCGAATGGCTCGAGATTCCCTGGCAGATCGGCATCTTGCTCGCGATCGCGGGTGCGCTGGCGGCCGTGCCGCTGCTGCTGACCCTGCGGCATCGCAAGGTTGATCACCTGTACGTGTCGGTATGGTATCTCGCCGCCGCGCTGCTGTGGTTCCCGATTCTGTATGTGGTCGCGAAAGTGCCGCATGTGCACTTCGGCGTCGAATCGGCGATCGTCAACTGGTGGTTCGCGCACAACGTGCTCGGCCTGTGGCTCACGCCGCTCGGCCTTGGTACCGCCTACTACCTGATCGCGAAGATCGTCGGCCGCCCGATCTACTCGTACAACCTGTCGCTGATCGGCTTTTGGGCACTGGCCATGTTCTACAGCCAGGCCGGCGTGCACCACCTGATCGGCGGCCCGGTGCCTGAATGGGTCGTAACGGTGTCGATCGTGCAGAGCGTGATGATGATCGTGCCGGTGATTGCGGTGGCGATCAATCACATGATGACGCTCAAGGGGCATGGCGAGATTCTGAGGCAATCGTATTCATTGCGCTTCGTCGCACTCGGCTCCGCGCTTTACACACTGGTGTCGATGCAGGGTTCGCTCGAAGCGGTGCGATCGTTCAACCGCGTGGTCCATTTCACGCAGTACACGATCGGGCATGCGCATCTGGGCGTGTACGGCTTCTATTCGCTGATCATGTTCGGCGCCATCTACTTCCTGATGCCACGCGTGGCCGGGCGCGAATGGCCGTTTCCGAAGCTGATCGCGTGGCACTTCTGGCTGGTCGTCGCGGGCATCGGCATCTACTTCGTGTCACTGACCATCGGTGGCGTGCTGCAAGGCTTGGCGATGCTCGACCCGAAACAGCCGTTCATGGCGTCCGTGACCGTCACTCTGCCGTATCTTGCGGCGCGCACGGTTGGCGGCACGCTGATGACCCTCGGGCACTGCGTGTTCGCGTATCACTTCTGCAAACTTCTGACGATGCGTACGGACCGTCAGGCAGTTGCGGCCGTCACGGCCGAGGCCTAATCATCGACGAGACATCACATGAAACGAATCATGACCGTCATCATCGGGTCGCTGATCCTTATCGCGCTCTCGATGGTGGTGCTGATCGCGATGCCGTATCGCGAACTCGAACGCGAGAAAGCACCTGAAAAGCTGAGCCCCTATACGCTCGCACAACTGCGCGGGCGCGCGACTTACGTGTCGCTGGGCTGCGCGACCTGCCACTCCCAGCAGCCGCGACCGGCGGCGATGGGCCCGGATGCACTGCGTGGTTGGGGCCGCGCGGCGGTGCCGAGCGACTACGTGTACGACTATCCGCACCAGCTCGGCACGTCGCGTACCGGGCCGGACCTGTTCAACATCGGTGCGCGTCAGCCGAGCGCCGACTGGCATCTCGCCCACCTGTACCAACCGCGCGCGGTGACGCCGGGCAGTGTGATGCCGGCCTTTCCGTATCTGTTCAAGATCGTCGATACGCCGGCCGCGGGCGACACGGTGGTGAAGCTGCCTCCGTCGTTTTCGCCCGTGCATGGGCAGGTGGTAGCGACGCAGGAAGCGCTCGACCTCGTCGACTACCTGGTCGGGCTGAACCACACCTACCCGGTAGAAAAAGCCGCACAGGAGGGCAGCGCAAAATGAGCATCGAACGCGACAACGAAGCGGCCCGGCGCGAGAAGGCTGAGCCGACCGAGGGCGTGCGGCCGGTGCCCTGGCTGTTCGTCGGCATTATTGCTTGCCTCACGGCCTGGGGCAGCTTCACGCTTTATCACGGCTCGGGGCGGGAGCCCGATCAGTCGCTGGCGTCCGGCAACCTGCCGCAGGTGATCGACGGCGGCGTGCTGTATACCGCGCATTGCGCGGCCTGCCACCAGGCCGACGGCAAAGGCGTAGCCGGCGCGTTTCCGCCGCTGGCCGGGTCCGAGTGGGTCAACGGCAAACCGGACATGGTCGCACGCATCCTGTTGCTGGGAATCGACGGCCCGATCGGCGTGAAAGGTAGTCAATACAACGGCTCGATGCCGGCATTCGGGGCCACGCTGTCGGACGCCGAGTTGGTGGCCGTCGCCAATCACATCCGCACGGAGTTCGGGAACGACGCGAAGCCGCCGCTCGACGCGCCCATGCTCAAGGCCGAGCGCGAGCAGTTGAAGGGGCGGACGAAGCCGTGGAGCGGCGGCGCGGAACTGGGGAGCCGGGAATGACATCCGCCAGCGCGCCGCAACGCGACGTCGCAGCGTACACCGGCGGCAGCGCGGTGGTCGATGTGCGCGGCATGTGGTGTCCGAGTTGCGCGAACGCCGTCGAGCGGGTGCTGGCCCGGCAGCCTGGTGTGCTTGAGGCGCGCGTGAGTTTCGCGGCCGAGGCCGCGCACGTGCAGTGGGATGCGACGCAAACCACGCTCGAGGTGCTGCTCGACGCCGTCACACGTCTCGGCTACACGGCAACACTCGAAGGCACGACGCGCGACCGGCGCGCGCATCTCGCCCGTGAGGCCGCCCGCGTACGGCTGCGGCTCATCGTGGCCGTCGTGTTCGGGATGTGGGCGATGCCGGCGCAGTGGACGCTCTATTTCGACACGCATCACACCATTCCCGAATCGATCCGACTGGGGCTCGCGTGGTTCGCTGGCGTGACCACGCTGCCGATCCTGGCGTTCAGCGGCTGGCCGTTCCTGCGCGCGGCGTGGCGCACGTTGCGCGCGGGCGCGCCGGGAATGGACGTGCTGGTCGCCTGTGGTGCGACCATCGCATTCGGGCTGTCGGTCTGGCGATTGCTGTCCGGCAGCGCGGACGTGTTCTTCGATTCGTCGGCCATGATCGTCACGCTGTTGCTGGCTGGGCGGCTGATCGAGCACACGATTCGCGCGCGGGCGTCCGACGCGATGCAGGCGTTGCTGGCGCTGCCGGCCGAAACCGTATTGATGATCGATGCGGACGGCAGCCGGCACGAGCGGCTCGCGAAGCGCGCGGTGGTTGGGCAGCGGTTCGTGCTGCGTCCCGGTGAGCGAGCGGCGCTCGACGGCCAGATCGAGAGCGGCACGTCGACGCTCGATCGCGCGCTGCTGACGGGCGAGTCGTCGCCGGTGGCCGTGAGTGCCGGCGACGGAGTCGAGGCGGGTGTGCTGAACGGTACCGGCAGTCTGACGGTGCGGGTCACATCGGCCGTTGGCGAACGCCGCGCCGATGCGATCGCACGCACGCTGCGGCGCATGCTCGCGCGCAAGACCGCGACGGACGCGCTCGCGGAGCGGTTTACGCGGCGGTTCGTGCCGTTCATTTTCATGGTGGCGGCTGCCACCTGCGCTTACGGCGTGGGGTCGGGTGCCGGGTGGGGCGCGGCGCTCGAACATGCGATTGCCGTGTTGGTCATCACCTGCCCGTGCGCGCTCGGCCTCGCAACGCCATTAGCTCTGATGGTCGGTGCGGGGCGAGCCGCGCGCGCCGGAATCCTGTTTCAGGATGTCGAAGCGATCGAGCGCGCGGGCCGGATCGATGCCGTGTTCTTCGATAAGACCGGGACGCTGACTCTCGGCGAGCCGCGCATCGTGCGCGTGCATGCCGAACCCGATTCGTGCGAGACGGCGGTGCTGATCGCGGCCGCGACAGCCGAGCAGGGAAGCGAGCATCCGCTTGCCCGTGCGCTGCGCCAATACTGCGTGCAAGACATCAACGCCTGCGCGGGCGAAAGTGAAGCCGTTCCCGGCCTGGGTGTGGTGTGGCGTGGACCCGACGGTACGCGCATTGTCGTCGGATCCGGCGCGCTGCTCGCTCGCGAGGGGATCGCGGCGTCGGACCAGCCGGGCGACGAGGGTACGGTAGCGTTCGTCGCGCGCAACGGCCGCCTGCTCGGACATGTGCTGATGGCCGACACACCGCGTGCCGATGCGTCGGCGGCGATCGCCGAACTGCGCGCGCGCGGCATCGAGCTTGGCATGCTGACTGGCGATCGTGCCGGGCCGGCGATCACGGTGGCCGACGCCGTCGGGCTCCCGCGCTCCTGCGTGAGGGCGGATGTCAGCCCCGAGGGCAAGGCGGAGATCGTCGCGAGCGCGCAGCGCGCGCATCGGGTTGTCGCGTTCGTCGGAGATGGGCTCAACGACGGACCCGCGCTCGCGGCAGCTGATTACGGGATCGCCGTCCAGAGCGCGTGCGCGTCGTCGTCGGCCGCCGCAGCCGTCGTGCTGTCGCGTGGCGATGTCGGGCAGGTGGCCGATGCGATCGCGATCGGCCGGCGCATCGCGCGCGTGATGCGTCAGAACCTCGGCTGGGCCGCAACGTACAACCTGATTGCATTGCCTGTCGCGATCTGCGGCTATGCATCTCCCGCGCTTGCCGCAGCGGCGATGGTTTTCAGTTCGGTGTCCGTCACGCTTAACGCGTGCCGGTTGAACACCCTACCGGCGCGCCGACTGGAACGCAAGGCCAGGCCATCAGGCACTTCACTGGAATTTCATTCGAAACAGGATTGCACTCAATGAACAAGAAGACGTCGCAATTTTCCGCTACGGGCCGCCGCAAGTTCCTCGAGCGGACGTTCGGGCTCGGCCTGGCTGGGCTGGCGGGTGCCGATGCGTGGGGCGCGGTCGAGAAGGCTATCGAGCTGCCGTTCGGCAATGGCCGTCGCGAGATCACGAACAGTTTTCCGCAAAAGCATGACGTGATCCTGCAGCGCACGCGGCCGCCGCTGCTCGAAACACCGTTCGACGTGTTCGACCGCCATCTGTTCACGCCGAACGACAAGTTCTACGTGCGCTGGCATATGGCGAACATTCCGTCGAGCATCGATGTCGCGAAGTTTCGCCTGAACGTGCGTGGCCATGTGAGGCAACCCGTGGCTCTTACGCTGGACGACTTGATTCACGATTTCGAACCGGTCGAGGTGGCGGCCGTGAACCAGTGTTCGGGTAATTCGCGGGGCTTTTACACGCCGCGCGTGCCGGGTGCGCAATGGGGCCACGGCGCGATGGGGAACGCGCGCTGGACCGGCGTGAGGCTCAAGGATGTGCTCGACCGCGTGGGCGTGCGGGCCGGCGCGGTGCAAGTGCGCATGCACGGGCTGGAATCGCCGGCCGCGCCGCAGACGCCGTACTTCAAGAAATCACTGGCGATCGATCACGCGCTCGACGGCGAGGTGATCATCGCGTATCTGATGAACGGCGAACCGCTGCCGCTGCTGAACGGCTTCCCGATCCGCATGATCGTGCCAGGGTGGTATGCGACGTACTGGATCAAGATGCTCTGCGATCTCGAAGTACTCGACGAACCCGACGACAACTACTGGAGCAAGAGTGCGTACCTGATTCCCGATACACCGGGGGCGAACGTGAAGCCGGGCCAGACCGGCATGAAGATGATTCCGATCAACAAGATGGTGCCGCGCTCGTTCATCACGAATGTGAAGGACGGCGATGTACTGAGGCGCAACGAGCATGTCGAGGTGCGCGGGTTCGCGTTCGGCGGTGACTGCGGTGTCGCGAAAGTGCGGATCTCCGCGGACGGCGGGCACACATGGATCGATGCCCGGCTTGACCGCGACTACGGGCAATACAGCTTCCGGCGCTGGTCCTTCAGCTTCACGCCGCCCGCGGCGGGGCCGCTGGTGCTGATGGTGCGTGCCACCAATGTGGCGGGGCTCGCCCAGCCGATGCAGTCGAACTGGAACGGTTCGGGTTTCATGCGCAACGGCGTCGAATCCGTTGCGCTGCAAGTCGTTTGATCGCGGGAGATCAGAGCATGAATCGTCAAGCGTTTCGTCTGGCTTTGATGTGGGGCATTCCGGTCGTCATTGGTGTGACGATGGCGGCGGCATGGATGCCAGAAGGGGGCTTCGACTGGCGGCGGCATCCAGAGCGGGTCGTGAAGATTCCGTCGGTAGATGCGGTGTTGCCGGTCAGCGCCGAGCGGTTTCCGCCGGGGCAGGGATCGGAGATCGCGAACGCGCAATGTCTGATTTGTCACTCGACGGGCATGGTGACGCGCCAGCCGCCTTTGACCGAAAAGGAGTGGGCCACGATCAGCAACAAGATGCGGCTGTCGTACGGCGCGCCGCTGCCAGCCGAGCAGGTCGATGCGCTCGCGAAGTACTTGTACAGCATCAACGGGCGCAAGGAAGCGGGGAAGGGGCCGTCGGTTGTGGATATGCAGGGGAGTTGAGTGCACCGACGAAGAAGTGCCGCGCGTTGCCGCGGCGCCCCGTAAATAGAAATCCGGCATCGGTGCGGCGGGAGTTTCCAACACGTTTCGCGCCGGTTGCCGGCACAAGGGAAACACGATGAAGAAAGAGTGGGTGCGGGCCGCGTTGATCACGGCGCTAGTCGTTGTACTTCAGGGCGGTCTCGATGTGCAGGCGGCGCAGGCGGGTGTTCGGACGCTCGATACGCCGGTACCGGTCAGCGTGCCGGCCGGCAAGGTCGAAGTCGTCGAATTCTTTCATTTCGGCTGCCGGTACTGCCGGTTGCTCGAACCGACCCTCGCGACCTGGCGGGAAAAGCAGGGCGACAGGATCGTGTTCCGACGTGTGCCGGTCGCGCCAGTTCCGCAATTGCTCCCGTATGCGAAGCTCTATCACGCGCTGGTTGCGTTGCACCAGGAGGCGTTGATTCCGGCCGCGTTCGATGCGATTCACGGGGGTAGCAACCGCTTGCTGACCACGGAACAACAAATGGCGTTCGTTTCCGCACACGGCGTCGATCCGCAGCGCTTCGCCGTAATGGTCGATTCGCCGGCGACGCAACGTGCGCTTCAGGCGGACCGGCAAATGTGGGAAGCGTACCGCGTGCGCGCGGTGCCGATGTTGGTTGTACAGGGGAAGTACAGCCCCACGATGGGCACCGGGCCGGCCGAGACAGTCGATGCGCTTGATCGCATCGTTGCCGATCAAATGAACGAGCATCAACGTGACAGATAATGGTTCGTACACGAACTGCACGATACAGCACATTCCGTGCGTTTGTGGTGCTGGGCAGGTCCTCTCGAAGTAGTAAGAGATGCCGCGGGGGAACCAAGCCATGTCCGCTGCTGCGCCATCTCGCGCAGCCGTTGCCGCAGTTCGTGGTCGGCGACAGACGGCGCCGGCCGTCGGAACGTCCGGCGATTGAGCTCAATGAGCGCGCGCACGTCCGGCGCTCCGAATAGTCGCGCTGTTCAATCACCTGCTGCACGGCTTCCCGGCGCGGTGTGGGCGAACTCACTTTTTTCCGAGAACACCCTGCAGGCCCCCGATGGCAAGGCTTCGCGCAAAGCCTGCGCGATCTGGCTTTGGCTTCCCTGCCGGTACCAAGCTACACGGCGCTGTGCCTTCGCGCGCAAACACTCGAGATCCAACTGCCGATCGTTCACGACAGCGACCCGATCCATCTGGCGGGCGACAGTTCGGGCATGAAGGTCGACGGCGAATGGAACGTGCTCCAGCCTGGCCATAGGCGATCTCGCGCATACACGACCGAAGCTTCGGACGAGGTTCCTTGACGCTTCTGTAGTACTGAACGCTGCGCAGTCGCATTACAAGCCGACAGGGCCGCCTCATCGTCAATCCGTAATGGCTCGTCGCATCATCCTCACGTCTCGTTTTGTCTCGTCTCTGCGCATGTAACGCTCGCGGGAAGCCTCCCGTTCGACTCCGGGGAATTTTTTTGGGGCTCGATGAATTGTTAAATTAATCTATCAATCACCGCGAAAATTTCCGGAAGAACGCCTTTTTCGCTCTTACTTGTCATATCTATTCCAATAATATTTTCTGACTTGTCTTATTTAAGAGGAGTTGGGAATCCGGAAAATTGCTTTCCTGTGGGGTGTGCATTCCACGCATTGCGTGTCGACCTTAATTTTAAATCGGCATTTATTTTTTTAAACGGCTTTATAGAGATTAGCTGATGAAACTCAAGCAACTCGTTCTGGCACTGGGCGTGACCTCGGCACTGTTTGGCATCGTAAACACGGCTCATGCCGATACGGTGTCGAAGAAAATCACGCTGACCGCGCGAATCGACGACGGCATCTTCGTGTCGAAGCCCGACGGCTCGACCTGGTACAGCACTGAAGAACTGCAAGCAGACGACCACACGCAGACGAAGTTCTCGAAGACGCTGCCGGTTCGCGTATGGTCGAAGAACGCGGACTTCAACATTTCGCTGGCCCAGCCGCTGAAACTGTCAAACGGCAAGTACGAAATGAAGAATGCCGCGGTCACGATGTCGAGCAACAGCGGCGACGCAGCTGTCACGTTCGGCACGGCGCAGAAGATCACTCAGACGGTCGCGGGCAACGGCGGCTTTGACGAAATTCACGACATCAAGATCAACGTCGAGGCGCCGACGAAAGTCGGCACCGTGAGCACGAGCGGCAGCTACAGCGGCGATCTGGTCATGGTTTTCGAACCTCTGGCAACTGCACCGAAGCCCTAACGGGAAGCACTCATTGAGCACGAACGGCAGCTGCCGCCGCGCTCAGGCCATGGTTTTCGAACCTCTGGTAATTGCAGAAATGATGAAGTAAGCGCTAACCGGAAGCCCTCATTGCAGGGCTTCCTGATTCGCTCCAGCCGAAAAAAATCGCTTATGTCCGTTCCTCCTCTTCCCCCATAGATTAAGCGTGTACGCCGATCAAGTCCCTTTTCGTCTCAACAAGCTGTGGGTAGGTGCGTTTCTCTTCATCTCGTCGCAGGCATTTGCAGATCTGAAGATTTCGTATGGAATCCCTGAGGGGTTCAGTGCGGCCGAAATGGATGATGCGGCGAATTACGTTGCGACGTTCAACGGGCGGACACTGCCGGGCTTTATTGGTTTTTCGCAAGCGGATGGCGTGCTGACGTTCGACGCCGCGAAATTCCAAGAAAATGGAATATCGGCGGAAGATGTCTCGACGCTCAAGCGAGTCGTCTCGCAACTGGATTACAAGCGTTGCAGCAAGGGCTGCGACCTGGAGATAGACGGTTATCACGTGACCGTCGACAAGATGAGACGATCGATCTCGATCCGCGACGCGCGCGAGGATTACATAGCGCCGCCGACGAATCTGGGTATCGTCAACAATCAGTCGATCGATCTCCGCGCCGCGTCCGACGGCTATCGCGCGGCGAATATCAACGGCAACACCTGGGTCGGGCTTCCATCGCAAAGCTTTGGCTATGCGAACTGGTATGCAAACCAGACGACGGCGCGCGGCCACAGTGGTAGCGACCGCGGCGTGTCGTCGTATTACTTGCAGAAGAACTTCGCCAGCACGTATGTTCGGGCAGGCAAGCAAAACAGTATCGACTATACGTCGGGCTCCGTCAGCACGCTGCTGTCGCCGAGCTTCGACCACTTCGTGACGATCGGCAGTCAGGCACACCTGAAGGTGAACACTAACGCCGGTTCGCTGATCCTTTATGCGACAGCCGAAGGTAATTACGAGTTTTACCGCAACGATCGCCTGATTTTGAAGCGGCCGGCATCGATCGGGCGTAATGAAATCAGCTTTGTCGACTTGCCGGGCGGCTACTACCCGGTCGAGGTCCGGCTCGTCGACCGCAACGGCAACGTGGTTAGCCGCGAGCGTCGTGAAGTCAACAACCTCAATTTCGGCGCCTCCGGCAGCAATGCTTGGCATTTCACCGCGGGCAAGGAGATGGGTAGCGGCGGGTATTTGCTCGAAGCTGCCGTGAGTCGCAACCTGAAGCAGTTCTATGTGAATGCTTCGATGCTGGCCGGCCACGGCGGCAAATGGGCGGCAGAAATCAATATCACGCGCCCGACGCAGATCGCCGGTATCGATGTTACCCCGACGCTCGGCGTGCTGAGCGGCGAGCGCGGAGTCGGCGGTTACGTGAACATCTCGATGGCCAGCGAGGCACTGGGCAGTCTGACAGTGAGCCGCTACCAACGCACGAATGTGTCGCGCTTTTACAGTGGGCAGCCGAGTACGAGCGCATCCTACAGTCGCAACATCGGAAAGGCGATCGTCGGATACAACTACCAGCAGTCGGGGTTCGGCGGTGCTTCACATCAGGCGGAGGTCCGCTGGAACTACCGGCCGAACGGCTTATGGGCCATGTTCGCACTCGGCGTGCAGAAGGGGGGCTACCAGAACGGCAACGGCGGCTACGGCGTGTACTTCAACACGACGATGACGCTGGACAAGGTTCAGGCAAGCTTCAACGCCGCGCATGCGGGTGGGCAGACCCAGTTGAGCGGCGATGTCCGCAAGGATTTCGTCAACGGCTTCGGCACATCGACCATTGGCGTCACGGCCAATCGGGTCGGCAGCAACTACGGCGTCAACCTCTACGGTACGCGGTCCGGTACGCGTGGCGATGTTTCGCTTAACCTCGGCACGAGCAATGGCGGCAGCAATGCCGACTTCAACTATCGCGGCATGGTGGCAGCGAGCAAGGACGGCGTGGCTGTCGGACGTTACAGCGCGAGCGGCAGTGCTTTATTGCTCAAGACACCGAATATGGACGGCATGAAGTATGGCTTCAATGTCGAAGGCAGCCCGGTAGCGGGAGGCGGAACATACGCTGTGCCGCTCAACGCGTACAGCGACGTGTCGTTTGCACGTGTGTTCAGCGACAACGCGAAGCTGGACATGAACATCGAGGTGCCGGCAAACGTCGTTCGAGCCCATCCGGGGCAGGTTTATTCGGCGAAGGCGCGCGTCGACATCAGCATGATCTACAGCGGCTTCCTGACGGACGAGAGAGGCAAGCCCGTCAGCGGCAGGATCGCCGAGACGGGCGACGTGGCGTACCGGAACGGGCTGTTCTCGATCGTGAGCAAGAAGATGCTGCGGCTCGTCACCGTTGAGCAAGAAGGGCGACGCCTGACATGCGATCTGACGGAGGAAAGCGGCAACTACTTCCGTTGCAAATGACGACCCGGTCAATTTCAGAGAGGAAATGCAATGAAACGTAATACCCCGCTTTCGCTGTTGTTCGGCTTGGTGATGGCAGCTAGCCAGTTTGCCCATGCCGAAGGCGAGTTGATGGTCATGCCGGTGTCGACGCAGGTCTTCAACGCGCACGAACAGACGGTGACCGTGAAGAACATGGGCGATGCGCCGCTCTATTTGAACATCAACGTGCAGAAGGTCACGAATCCCGGTGTGACGCCGGAAAAGAAGGTGAATCTGGGCGAGGTCGCCCGCCCGGGCATGCTGGCGAGCCCCGACAAGCTGACGCTCGGCCCGGGCCAGACGCGATCGATCGTGTTGAAATCGCTGGGCGAGCCGGAGCTGGAAGAGCTTTACCGGTTGTACATCCTGCCGGTCAGATCGCTGAAAGTCGACAACGCGCCGGACGACAAGATCACCGCCCCCATGTCGGTGGCGATTGGCTACGGCGTGCTGGTGCGGCACATGCCGGCACCGGGCAAGCAGAAATCCGCGTGGACGCATCGCTGCGAAAACGGCGGATTGACGCTGGAAAACACGGGGAATATCCGCCAGATCTTTACCGACGTCGTGTATGACAAGGCGAAGCCTGCGCAGACCCTGGCTGTCTTCCCCGGGACGCCGCAGCATTTTCCGGCCCGGCAGATGACGTTGCGTGTGGACGATGTGGCAAAAACGCTGGTGTGTCCGTGACGAGGCGCATGAACTGGGTTCCGGCGGCGCTCGCGGTGCTGTGCTGCGCCGGCTGTCATGCGGCGGGTATTCTGAAGTTATCGCGCACCGAATTGACGCTGGCGCCGGACAAGCCCGCGAGCGAGCTGTGGGCGACAAACATCGGCGACACGCCGTTGTATCTCGACATCACCCAGCAGTTGGTGATCAACCCGGGGCAAGTGCCGGAGCAGCGGATGCTGGTTGAGGAGGTTGAGCGGCCCGCGTTACTGGTTTTGCCCCGGCGGTTGGTACTCTCGCCCGGGCAGCGATATCGGATGGTACTGAAGGAGATTTCGGTGCCGGGACAGAATCAGGTATGGCGGGTGACATTCCGGCCGCGCGAGCGCGTCGCGGTCAGAGCCGATCAAAAGGAAGGCACGACGGCGCCGCTGCTTGTCAGTGTTGGCTATGGCGTCGTGATCTACCAGATGAACGGTCAGGGGGGGTAACGCCTCGCAGTTTGCGATGATGGTGTATGCGTCTGGTTGTCGATGTCGAGTCGCAGACAATTGAGCTTGTTTCTCAAATATTTATCAGCATGGCGGTACCTGACGCCGTGCCAGGGGAATGCCAAAGGTGTTGTTAGATAAAGTGAAATGTCCGAAATGGAAGCTATTGACGATGTGCGCCCTTTTTTTAGTATGCACGCATGCGAGCGGGAGTTCTTTGGTGCCCGCGAGCTTAATCAATGGATATAGCGATTGTTCATGGATGGACAACGGAGATGGAACGAGCAGCTTCATGGTCTCGATCGATTTCAAGAAAATGGCCCCTAGTAGTGGCAGCGTGGGTAGGGTATTGATCGTTCATACTTATGACGGAAATGGAAACGTTTTGGTCAAACGTCCAAGCGGCGTTTTTTTGAATGGCGTTGTAACTGCTTGGGGATGGCAAGACAATCCTCCCGGTGGAAGATCTTACGGCTATGGTCAATCCGAAGATTGGGTCAATACCGAACCGTTTATCGGAGTAGCGAGTGTACGAATGGATAACAGCAAAATTGCGGATTGGCCGGCTATCGGAATTATGGCTGCACAGAGTTTTTCTGATGGTTATCCAGGTTATTATGAAAATACCGGTTCCGTATATATCCGCGTTGGAGAGACCGGGGGGGCATGTACAGTTGTGAACCCGAATTCACCCCAGCCGCTGGATATCGCAGTAAACGTGACGGCACCGGACTGGAATCTGGGCGAGTTACCGCGGGGGGAATCGGAAAAATCGTTTCCCGAGATTGCGAATCAACTTTGCTTCACTTACTCCGGACCGAAGGTCAAAGGCAAGAATTTCGTCATCAACGCGAGCGACGCCAACGGCGTCGTCGCTAACCGGTACAGGCTTAAGAACGTGGCCGATGCGTCGCAGCTGATCCCGTACGACATCACGCTGGACAGTGGCACATCGGCCCTGTCTCTGCCAAACGCCTCGAATGCCGCGTTGCCGTTCGACAGCTCTGGCAAGACGTGTTTCGTGCCGACATTCAAGACCACCGTGGACGCCAAGGTGAAAGAGGGCGATTACAGCGATGTGCTGACGTTCACCGTAGTGGTCAAACCGTAGGAGCGAGCATGCCAAAGCGATTTATGAGGAAGTGGCTGTGCGTTGTGCTGATGCTGCCTGTGGTCGTGCAGGCGCAGACGGTAAAACTGACCGGCAAAACGACAAGCAAGATCACCGCCCACGTAACACGGCCCAACAATCTGTTTGTCACGAACGATTCGGGCGGGTGGTTCGATCATGGACTGGAAATGCAGCAACTCGGCGGCTGGGATACGCCCTACGAGGTGCAGGCACGGTTGAAGCTCGTGTCGAGCAGCGGAACCTTCCAGGTTCGCCTGGATTCACCGCTGACGATCACGCATCAATCGAATCCGGAGTTGGAATTTCGCGCGCCGACGGTCAAGCTGGGTATCGAAGGCGGCGCATCAAAGCCGCTGCTGGTCGGGCAGGCCACGGAGTTCCAGAACCCATCCGCGCCGGTTGAGGGAGTCGATTCGGTCGGGTATTACAACCTCAACATTGCCGCCTATCCTCCCGCCGGCGAATTCAAGAGCACTGCTGGCACGTACAGCGGCGTGTTGTCGATGACATTCGAGCCCGTGATCAAGACACCCTAACGGCCGACGTGTCGTCGAGCGTTCATCGGTCAAGCAAGATTCGGCGGCGAGCGTGCCGGCACAGTGAAGGGTTATTTGAAGGATATCTCCGCATGAACGAAAAATCATCCGTGTTCTTGCGCGCATTCAGTGCGATGGCGCTGACCATCCCGTTCTCGGCGATCGCGGCGATCGACATGATGCCGAAGGACGCGACAGTGAGGGATGAGGGCACCTCGGTCAAGGTGATCAACAATGGAGATCGCAACGAATACGTCAGCGTAACGCTGTCACGCCTGTTGAATCCCGGTGTGCCGCTGGAAAGCGAACGTCTTGAACCCGTCAGTAACGCCGTGCAGCCGACACTTTATGCATATCCATTCCGGATCAGCTTGGCTCCCGGGCAGACGAAGGTCATCACGCTCAAGGCACTGCGCGCGGTGGAGACGGAAACCCTCTATCGACTCGATGTGAAACCAGTAGTTAAGGTGCTGGGGGCCGATCATACAAAAAAGTCGTCTGCAAGCGTGGTCACCAACCTCGCCTTCAGCGGGATTGTTCGCCAATTGCCGGCGAAGCCCCGCGAGGGGCTCTCGGTCTCGTGCGAAACGTCCGGCGTGAAGCTGACGGCGAACGGAAATGTTCACTATCGAGTGGAAGGTGCCAAAGCGGACGGCCAAAGCCTCGACAATTTCAACGTTTATCCCGGCACCCCGATTCCGGTGACGGGACGTATCGTGGAGATTCCCGGCTATCCCGTCTGCAACGCGGTGGCCAGACCGAATGGATCGCTTCCAGCAGGGCGGGGCGTGCTCGAGTGGTGAGGTGTCGTCAAGTCCAAGTGAGTCGCGATGTCTAGCCGTAGCCTTTCCGGACTCTGTGGAAGAACTATCCCGCCTGTCGTCGATAAGGAGGTGTCTGCACGGAAGCTGTCTTTGGAAGCGCGCGTGATCTGCTATCGGTATGGGCAGTTTGAGCGCTGCAGCCTCGAGCGCCGGTCGGCGCGCGATTACGTGCAGAAGGTCACGAATTCCGGTGGACGCCGGAAAAGAAGGTGAATCTGGGCAAGGGCGCCCGCCCGGGCATTCTAGCCGCCGTGTGTTGCACGAGCAGTCCGGCCGCTGGCGTGCTGAAACTGTCCCGAACCGAGGTTACGTTGGAAGAGGGGAAACCCGCCAGTGCACCGATCGGGCCGATCCGGCCCGCCCTGAAGAGCCGGAATTTTCCACTTAAGACCGGGACGGAATTTGGGCCACCCGCATCAAACCGGCTCAACGACGCGCGCCATCGTGCATCCGCGCGCGTGGCGAATGCCCGATGCGTTGTCGTGCGTTACTGCGCCGCCCCCTCCGCATCCGCCGTCTCGCCGAGGAACCCGCCGCTCTGGTGCGCCCACAGCGCCGCATAGATGCCGCCCGCCTGAAGCAGCTGCAGGTGCGTGCCTTCCTCGACGATGCGCCCTTCGTCGAGCACGATCAACCGGTCCATCGCCGCGATCGTCGACAGCCGGTGCGCGATCGCGATCACCGTCTTGCCGCTCATCAGACCGTCGAGGCTGCGCTGGATCGCGACTTCGACTTCGGAGTCGAGTGCGCTGGTCGCTTCGTCGAGCACGAGGATCGGCGCATCCTTGAGCATCACGCGTGCGATCGCGACACGCTGCCGCTGACCACCCGACAGCTTCACGCCGCGCTCGCCGACCTCGACGTCGTAGCCGCTGCGCCCGTGCCGGTCGCGCAGCCGGTCGATGAAGTCGGACGCTTCCGCGCGCACGGCCGCGTCGTGCATCTCTTGCTCGGTCGCGTCGGGGCGGCCGTACAGGATGTTCTCGCGCATCGTCCGGTGCAGCAGCGACGTATCCTGCGTGACCATCCCGATCGCCGCGCGCAGGCTGTCCTGCGTCACGTGCGCGATGTCCTGTCCGTCGATCCGGATCGCGCCGTCGTCCACGTCGTAGAAGCGCAGCAGCAGGTTCACGAGCGTCGACTTGCCGGCGCCCGAGCGGCCGATCAGGCCGATCCGCTCACCCGGCCGGATCGTCAGGTTCAGCCCGTCGAACACCGCGCGCTCGTTGTCCTCGTGCGCGAAGCTCACGTTGTCGAACACGATGCCGCCGCGTTGCACGGCGAGCGCCTTCGCGTCGGGTGCGTCGACCACGCTGCGCACCTTCGTCAGCGTGTTGATGCCGTCCTGGACCGTGCCGACGTTCTCGAACAGTTCGGTCATCTCCCACATGATCCAGTGCGAATAGCTCGACAGGCGCAGCGCCATCGCGATCACGGCCGCGACCACGCCCGCGCTCGCCTCGCCGTGCAGCCACAGATAGAGCGCGAGGCCGGTCGAGCCGACCAGCAGCAGCGTCGACAGCAGGTGGTTGACGACCTCGAACGCGCTGACGAGCCGCATCTGCGCATCGCCGGTCACCTTGAACGCCTCCATCGCACGCCGCGCGTGGTCGGCTTCCCGGCGCGTGTGCGAGAACAGCTTCACGGTCGTGATGTTCGAATAGGCGTCGGTGATGCGGCCCGTCATCAGCGCGCGCGCGTCAGCCTGCCGGCTACCGACCGCACCCAGGCGCGGCACGAAATACGCGCACGCCACGCCGTAGCCGAGCGCCCACAGCGCGAGCGGAATCATCAGCCGCCAGTCGAAGCTCGCCGCGAGCGCGAGGATGCCGATCAGGTACGCGCCGACGCCGATCACGACGTCGACCGACATGAACAGCGCGTCGCGCACGGCGAGCGCGGTCTGCATGATCTTGGTCGTCACGCGGCCCGCGAACTCGTTCGCGTAGAACGAAAGGCTCTGATCGAGCATCAGCCGGTGAAACAGCCAGCGCAGCCGCATCGGGAAGTTGATCGCGAGCACCTGGTGCTTGATCATCGTATGCAGCGCGATCAGCAATGCGCTGCCGGCAAGGATCGCCGCGAAGCCGGCGAGCGTGCCGAAATGCCGGCCGCCGAATTCGGCCGGCGTCGCCGACGACAGCCAGTCGACCACGCGCCCCATCATCGCGAACAGCACGGCTTCGTACGCGGCGGTCGCGGCCGACGTCAGCGCGATCAGCAGGATCCAGCCGCGCGCGCCTTTCGTGCACGCCCAGACGAACGAGAAAAACCCCTTCGGCGGCGTGGCGGGATCCTCGAGCGGGAACGTCGGCAGGCGCCGTTCAAACCACGAAAACATTGAACCTTCTCCTTGATGCGGCGCGGGCAGGTGGCCCGGCCGCTCATGCATGTCTCATGTGCGCCGTGCGGCGCGCATTCGTTGCGAACGAATCCATGACTCGATCGCGCCGTGCGTAGGCGACGCATCCGCGTGCGCGCGGATTGCATCGTTTTCGCATCGTCCGGCGGCAAGTGTCGCATCGATTCGATCCGGCTGCAGGGCGGTTGCCCGCAGTCGCGCGCCGCGCCGACAGCCCGCCCGGCAGCCTTTGTTGATACGATCGCGCGTATCGTCCACGCCGGCGCGACACGCCGCCGGCTGATCGGTCGCGCGTCTGCACGAGCGCGCAGCCATGTTCGGGAGAAGCGCTTCATGCTGCAGGCGTTCGCGGTCTTGCTGACCTTCCAGTGTCTCGGGGAAGGGGTGTCCTATCTGTTCGGCCTGCCGGTGCCGGGCCCCGTGATCGGCATGCTGCTGCTGTTCGGCTTCGTGATGCTGCGCCCGCAGATGGCCGACGCGATCGAGCCGACTGCGCTCGAACTGCTGCGCCACCTGTCGCTGCTGTTCGTGCCGGCCGGCGTCGGCATCATGGTGTCGGCCGACCGCGTGCGCGGCGATGCGCTCGCGGTCGTCGTCGCGCTGGCGGTGAGCACGTCGCTCGCGATTGCCGTGACCGCGCTCGTCACGCGTGCATTGCTGCGCCGCCAGCGGCGCGCGGACGGCACGGCGGAGGGCACGCAATGACGGCCTTCCCGAAACTCGGCGCGATCTGGGTCTACCTCGCCGCGACTCCGTTGCTCGGCCTGACGATCACGTTGATCGCGTACCTGATTGCACAGGCCGTCTATACCCGCGCGCGCTTCAACCCGCTCGCGAATCCGGTGCTGATCGCGGTCGCGCTGATCGTCGTGCTGCTGACGATCACGCACACGCCGTATCCGACGTATTTCGAGGGCGCGCAGTTCGTCCACTTCCTGCTTGGCCCGGCGACTGTCGCGCTGGCGCTGCCGCTGTACCGCCAGTGGTCGAAGCTGCGGCGCGCCGCGGTGCCGCTGCTCGTCGGGCTGCTGGCCGGTTCGCTGACCGCGATCGTGTCCGCGGTCGGCATTGCCGCGCTGTTCGGCGCGTCGCACCAGACGATCGCGTCGCTCGCGCCGAAATCCGCGACCACGCCGATCGCGATGGCCGTCGCGCAGGAAATCGGCGGGATTCCGTCGCTGACCGCCGTGCTGGTGATCTCGACCGGGATTTTCGGCGCCGTGTGCGCCCGCGCGATCCTGAACGCGTTGCGCATCGAGGAGCCGGCCGTGCGCGGTTTCGCGCTCGGCGTCGCGTCGCACGGGATCGGCACAGCGCGTGCGTTCCAGGTCAGCGAGGAGGCCGGCGCGTTCGCCGGCCTCGGGATGGGGCTGAACGGCGTGCTGACCGCATTCGTCGTGCCGATCCTGCTGCCGGTGCTGTCGCGCTGGATCTGAGCGGCGCCGGGTGCCGGCGGCGCGCGATGCTATCGGTTTCCCTGATGGCACGTGCGCCACGCCGTCTGGCCGGGCGCCTGCCGCGCATGTATCGTTGCCGTTATCAGGAGAATTCAGGAACCGGCACGGACATTTGCGCAGCGATCGGCTAACGTTGCATCGGCGCCGTGGTCGCACGCCGACGTCCGTCGCGTGCGTGCCGGCGTTCGACCCACAACCAACAATCGACAAGGAGATCCGGCCATGACGAAGTCTCGCGTGGTTTCGGTGGCAGTGGCAGTAACGGCGTCGTTCGGTCTGCTGTTGACCGCCGCGCCGGCGGCATATGCGCAGGATCCGGCGTCCGCGCCGACGCAGAAGCAACTCGACAAGGCGCAGAAGAAGGCAGCCCGCAAGGCGGCCCGCGCGCGCCACGCGAAGGACCTGAAGGCGATCGGCACGGGCAGCGGCTACCGGCTGACCAACGATCAGAGCAACTATCCGCAGAACGCGGTCGAGAAGGCGCCCGCGACGAAGGCGGCGCCCGCTGCGCCCGCCGCGCCGGCATCGGGCCAGTAACGGCCTGCGTTCGCGCGACGGAAAACGGCGCCGGGTCGAACCGGCGCCGTTCGTTCTCGTGCGTGCCGCGCAGGCGGCGTGCGGCGCGGTCCCGGGCTTCCCGGGAGGGAGCGCCCGCGTTACGACGCGAGCTTCGCGGCGAGTTCCGCGACGTGCTTGCCCTGGTAGCGCGCGATGTCGAGTTCGTTCGCGCTCGGCTGACGGCTGCCGTCCGCGCCCGCGAGCGTGGTTGCGCCGTACGGCGTGCCGCCCGTGATTTCGTTCATGTTGACGAGCCCGCTGCACGCATAGGGCACGCCGACGATCACCATCCCGTGGTGCAGCAGCGTCGAGTGGAACGACGTGATGGTCGTTTCCTGGCCGCCGTGCTGCGTGCCGGTCGACGCGAACACGCTGCCGATCTTGCCGACGAGCGCACCCTTCATCCACAGGCCGCCGGTCTGGTCGAGGAACGTGCGCATCTGGCCGGCCATGTTGCCGAAGCGGGTCGGCGTGCCGAAGATGATCGCGTCGTAGCTCGCGAGTTCGTCCACGGTGGCGACGGGTGCGGCCTGGTCGACCTTGACGCCGATCGCCTTCGCCTGGTCGACGGGAATGGTTTCAGGCACGCGCTTGAGCGTGACCTCGACGCCGGGCACCGATTTCGCGCCTTCCGCGACGTGCTGCGCCATCGTTTCGACGTGCCCGTAGGACGAGTAGTAAAGAACGAGTACCTTGGCCATGTTGCGAATCTCCGAATAAGAAGGCCCCGCGTTCAGCGGGGCCCGATGTTCCGAACGGGCGTCATGCCCACTCGGCCGTCACTTCGACCGGACGCAAATCGAATACCAGCACTTCGGCATCCTTGCCATCCGTGAACGTCAATACCTGCTCGTCGCGGATACGTGCGCCGTCGCCTTCGCCGAGCGTCACGCCGTTGACCGTCACGCTGCCGCGTGCGACATGCACGTAGGCGAAGCGGTCCGGTGCGAGTTCGAGCGTGGCGCGCTCGTCGCCGTCGAACAGGCCCGCGTAGATCCGCGTGTCCTGGCGGATCTTCAGCGAACCGCCGCTACCGTCGGGCGACACGATCGGCGTGAGCTTGCCGCGCTTGTCGTCCGCCGCGATGTTCGTCTGCTGATAGCGCGGCTCGGCACCCTTCTCGGACGGCCCGACCCAGATCTGCAGGAAGTGGACGGGCGTCTCGTGCGAGTGGTTGAACTCGCTGTGACGCACGCCGGTACCCGCGCTCATCAACTGGACGTCGCCCGGCACGATCACCGACCCGGTGCCCATCGAATCCTTGTGCTCCAGCGCACCGTCGAGCACGTACGACAGGATTTCCATGTCGCGGTGCGGGTGCGTGCCGAAGCCGCGGCCCGGCGCGACGCGGTCGTCGTTGATGACCAGCAGGTCGGAGAAGCCGACTTGCTTCGGATCGTAGTAATTCGCGAAAGAAAACGTGTGACGGGAGCTGAGCCAGCCATGCTCGGCACGGCCACGTTGGTTTGCTGCACGAGTCTCGATCATGATTTTTTCCTGGATTTGGCCTGCCCTCGGAAGTGGGGCCGGCTGTTCGTTGAGATGAATCTTAGGTCAATCGATTTGACAAATAAATGGCTGTAGAGATAATGACTGTCACTTTGAGGTGGACAATATGGAACTCAACGACCTGAGGATCTTCGTCGCGACCGTCGATGCGGGCAGCTTCACGGCGGCGGCCGACCAACTGATGCTGTCCAAGCAGTTCGTGAGCCGGCGCACGATGGCGCTCGAGGCAGCGCTCGGCGTGCGTTTGCTGCATCGCAATACGCGCAATCTCGCGGTCACGGAATCGGGGCACGAGTTTTATGCGCGTGCGCAGCGGATCCTGGCCGAGGTCGCCGACGCCGAGCAGGCGATGTCGGTGCGCAGCACCGAGCTGCACGGCTCGCTGAAGATCAGCGCGCCGCTGTCGTTCGGGATCACGCATGTGTCGCCGCTGATCGCCGAATTCCTGTCCGCGCATCCGGCCGTGCGGCTCAACGTCGACCTGACCGACCGGCGTGTCGACCTGATCGGCGAGGGCTTCGATCTCGTGCTGCGGATCGGCACGCTCGAGGATTCGACGCTGATCGCGCGGCAGCTCGGCGCGTGGGAGATGATCGCGTGCGCGAGCCCCGCTTACCTGAAGCGCCACGGCACGCCGGCGACGCCGGCCGACCTCGCCGGCCACACGTGCCTGATGTATGGGCGCGAGCGGCGCGTCGGCTGGGAGTTCCGGGTCGACGGTGCGGCGCGCACGTTCGACGTGCAGGGGCCGCTCGTCGCGAACAACGGCGAAGTCGTGCGCGACGCGGCGATCGCGGGGCTCGGCATCGTGCTGCTGCCGCATTTCATCGTCGGCGCGGCGCTCGACAGCGGCGCGCTCGTGCCGGTGCTCGACGCGTATGCGCCGTCGCCGATCACGCTGAATGCGGTGTTTCCGCAGCACCGGGAAGGGTTCGTCACGCTGCGCACGTTCATCGGGTTTCTGGCGGAGCGGTTGGGCGCGCGGGGGTAGCGCGCCGATTGATCGGCGGCGCGCATTCGCGTTAGGCTTCGCCGGGGGCGCGGGCCGACAGCGCATGCCGGGCCGGGTATTTTTACCTCGAACGAATCGGGCACGTACATCGGGCACGTAGCTTCTACTCACCGCCATCCACGACGAGTCCAGTCCAATGACAATGAAGAATCGATCGAATGCTCGCGCGGGCGAGCGAGGGCAGGCTGCACTTCACGGCCGGCATGCGTGGAGCACGAACCTGCGATCCGTCATGATGTTGGCAATGCTTACGATCTCGCCGATTGCCGCGCACGCGGCCAGCTTCGATTGCGCGAAAGCCGTTTCGCCGACCGAAAAGGCGATCTGCGCGGACGCCGGGCTGTCGTCGCTCGACGGCGAGCTGGCGGCGGCATGGAAAAAGGCGCTCGCAAAAGGCGGCGATACGGCCGCGCTGAAGGCCGCGCAGCTGAAATGGCTCAAGCAGCGCGATCGCTGCGGCAACGATGCGTCCTGCCTCGGCGACCGCTATCGCGAGCGGCTCGCGATCCTGAACGGCACGTCGCTTGCGGCCGACCGCTGGCAGCAGACGTGGTATCGCGACAGCGCGAACCCGTCCGTCGGCGGCGTGCTGACGTTCACCGGCACGGCACCGCGTCTTCACTTCGAATTGAGCGGCAACAACGGCGCGAATACCGGCGGACTCAGCGGCGATATCGAATTGCACGGCGACAGCGCCACGTTTCGCCAGGATCGATGCCGGCTCGATTTCAGCCGCAAGGGCGGGCGCGTGCGGGTCGCACAGCAGGGCGGCGATGCCGATTGCGGCGCCGGTGCGGGCGTCGTGTATTCGGGCGACTACGTGACGGCGTCGAAGGCGCAGGCGAGCCAGGCGGCGGATCTCGTGACCCTGAAGGTGCTGGCGGATGCACGGCAGAACGCGATCGCGCACAAGCTGCTGGGCGCCGATTATCAAACGCTCGTCGACACGGTCAACTCCAGCGCGGACGAACAGGATCTCGACGGCCTGAATGCCGGCGTGAAGTCGTACTGGGTACGCGGCATCGCGACGACGAACGCCGCGATCGTGATGCGCCGGGGCACCGATTTGTGGATCGGTCTGCTGGTGTTCGATGCGCAAGACAAGGTGCGGATGCGCTATTACACGAGCGCGCCGGCGTGGAAAAAGACCGTGCCGAAGACCATTCGCGCATGGCATGACAATCTCGACAAGACGCTGCCGGTCGATTTGATGTGATCCGGCGGGCAGGCGCGCCGGCCAATGTGCCCGGCCGCGGATGACGCGTTTGTTACGTGACAATTGTCCACTCAATCGCGACAGCCAATCTTGTTTCGACGGATTGATGATTTTCGGTGAGACAGTAGACTGCACCCGTGCTTCGCCAGAACCGCTCCGCAGCGCGCCACGACGGCGCGACGGGGCGGATTCCTCGGCAGCGGGCCGGCCGGCCCGCCGTTCGATCGTGCGAGGAGGGTTCGTTGCCGATCCGTGGGTTCGCCGTTGCGGCGGCCATCGGCACCGAATGCGTCAAACCGTCAATTCAAGGTGATTGCTATGCGTTACGTTTCGCTGGAGTCGAAGAAGGACGAGCTGCTGCTGGCGGCTCGCGTGCTGATGATGATCCTGTTCGTGCTGTTCGGCTGGCAGAAGCTGAACGGCTTCTCGGGCACGGTCGCGTACATGGCCTCGACGGGCGCACCGTCGCCCGAGCTGTCGGCGGTGATCGCGGTGGCGGTCGAACTGGTCGGCGGCGCGCTGATCGCGGTCGGGTTCTACACGCGTCCGCTTGCGCTGGTGTTCGCGGTCTACACGCTCGCGACCGCGTTGATCGGGCATCGCTACTGGGCGCTGCAAGGCATGGACCAGTATCTCGCGATGATCAACTTCTACAAGAATATCAGCATCATCGGCGGGTTGCTGTTGCTCGCGGTGAGCGGGCCGGGGCGCTATTCGTTCGACCGGAAGTAAGCGGGCGCGAGGCTTCGTGCCGCACGACAGGCCCGGTGCGCGCAATCGCGCATCGGGCCTTGTTTTCATCACGCGCACGTCGTCGACGTGCGATCGAAATCGACATCGGTTGCGTGTTCTCGTATAGATTGGGGGCCCTCACTCCCTTTCATCGTTGGCCACCGTGTCGCATCCGACCATCCTTCTCATCGGCGCGTCCGGCCTGCTCGGCCGTGCGGTTGCCGCATCGCTGTCCCGCGAATTGTCACTGACGCCGATCGGAACGATCCGTAACCCGGACACCGCGGGCGCCCGGCGCCTCGCGTTGCCGCCGGAAAACGTCGCCCGACTCGACGCGCTCGATCAGCCGGCGCTCGAACACCTCTTCGCAACTCGCCGACCGGCCGCCGTGATCATCTGCGCCGCCGAACGCCGCCCGGACGTCTGCGAACGCGACCCGGCCGCCGCGCGTGCGATCAACGTCGACGCACCGGCCCGCATCGGCGCGCTCGCGGCGCGCTACGGCGCGTGGACGCTCGGCATCTCCACCGACTACGTGTTCGACGGCAAGGCCGCGCCGTACCGCGAAGACGCCGCGCCGAACCCGCTGAACATCTACGGCCGCACCAAGCTGGAAGGCGAGGCCGCGTTGCTCGCCGCATCGCCGCTTGCCTGCGTGCTGCGGCTGCCGTTGCTCTACGGGCCGATCGTCGACTGGCGCGAGTCGGCCGTCACGAGCCTCGTGCCGGCGATCGTCGCGTCCGCGCGACCGGGTGCGGATGCGGTCGGGATGGACGCATGGGCGATCCGCTATCCGACCTACACGCCCGACGTCGCGGCGGTCATTCGCGACCTGACGCTGCGCCATCTCGCGGGCTCGTCGGTCACGGGCATCCGTCACTGGTCGGGCGAGGAGCCGATGACGAAGTACGACATCGCGCAGCGGATCGCGGTCGCGCTCGGCGTCGATGCGGCGCTTGCACGGATCGACACGCCGGCCGACGCGACGCCGCGTCCGTACGATTGCCACCTGGATGCGTCGCGCGTGCGCGCACTCGGGATCGATCATGCGACGCCGTTCGCGACCGGGCTGCAAGCCGTGCTGCGCGACGCGCCGCCGCTGCCGTAAGCGCGTCGAACCGTGATGCCGCGACGCATGGCAGCGGTCATCGCAGGTGCACGGCAAGACGCCACGCCGCGCAACATTCCCGCTCGGCGGGGAACGTCGAGGCTGCGGGGCGGTGCGTCGGGTTCGCCGATGGCTTGACGCAATCGAACAATCACGAGAGCAGAGAGCGCCCATCGCGCTACGTCTTCGTATCGGATTCAATCGCGTGCACGACCTCGTGCGTGCCCGTTCCCGGCCAGGCTACCTTCTGGCCGCGTTGCCCGGAGACGTGAAACGTTACGTCATCCATATCGACGCCGAAACGTTGCACGCGCCGCGCGCGGCCAGCGCGGTCGTCAGATCGGGGCCGCGCGCGGCACGAAGCTGCATGCGCTGTTCGCGCGAGTTGCGTGGAACGGGTGCCGCTTCGGCACGTAAACCGCCGCACCGGCGCCGACGCGCGCGGGCTGGCGAAGGCAAGTGTGCGCCGGACCGCAAAAGTCCTCGAACATGACGGATGCGCACTGCTATCATTCGCGCCATGCCGCGCCTGTGCAAGGTGCGGCGCCATGTGTTGCGTGCCGATGCCGTGCGGTTTTCGACGATGGCGTGGCGTTCGGTACACTTCGAAAGCGTTACAGGTCCAGGCAAACGATTCACATATCGCAACACCGATTGGCGGAACTTCGTGATAGGTTCGGCCGTCGGAGGTTTTTTTGAATAAAAACATGCCCAAAGAGGATGAATACATGACCCAGGCCCTGCAGGATCTCGAAGCACAACTTCGGGACCTGAATATCAAGCTGTCGGAAGCCAAGCAGAAGGAGAAGCAAGCCGCACTCGCGGCATTCAAGGAGCAGGTCGAGTTGTTGGGCATCTCGCAGCAGGAAGTGCTGAGCGCCCTCGGCTACATCGTCCAGCGCAAACGCAAGGCGCCTGCCAAGTATTACGATCCGACGACCGGCCGCTCGTGGTCGGGCCGTGGCCCCCGTCCCAAGTGGCTCGAAGGCAAGGATCTCGATACGCTGATCGTCGACCGCGAAGCCAAAACCTGGTGGCCCGGCGACGATCAGGGCTGAGGCTGCCCCGCACCGGCACCGCTCCGGTGTCGTTCGACCCGCGCCGGCGGCGACGCCGGCCTCCCAACACCCGCTTCATCGCGTTCTTTCGGTGTCCCGCCTGACTGCGGATCGCCGGCTTCAATGTCTTTCAAATTTATTACCGACGCTGCCTGCTTCCGTTCCCGGAAGCGGGCAGCGCGGCGCTTTTCGCGTGCGCGCGTCCGGCGCCCGTGATGCGCGGGAACAGGCTTTAGAATGTCGCCCGGACATTTCCGGCAGGACACCATGGCAGCAAACATGAAATCTTCGGCGCTCGGCGATCCGGCGACGCCGCGCGGCGAGCAGGTCGGCGCGTACGCGTGGAAGGCGCTGGCCGGTTCGGCGATCGGCTACGCGATGGACGGCTTCGACCTGCTGATCCTCGGCTTCATGCTGCCGGCGATCACGGCGGCATTGCAGTTGACGCCCGGGCAAGGCGGCGCGCTTGTCACGTGGACGCTGATCGGCGCCGTCGCGGGCGGCATTCTGTTCGGTGCCCTGAGCGACCGCTACGGCCGCGTGCGCGTGCTGACCTGGACGATCGTGCTGTTCGCGATCTTCACCGGCCTGTGCGCGTTCGCCCAGGGTTTCCGGGATCTGCTCGTGTATCGGACCATCGCCGGCATCGGCCTCGGCGGCGAGTTCGGAATCGGCATGGCGCTCGCGGCCGAAGCGTGGCCGGCGAGCAAGCGGGCGCGCGTGTCCTGCTACGTCGCGCTCGGCTGGCAGGCTGGCGTGCTGCTGGCCGCGCTGCTGACGCCGTTGCTGCTGCTCCACATCGGCTGGCGCGGGATGTTCGCGGTCGGGGTGCTGCCCGCGCTGCTCGCGTGGCTGCTGCGCAACCGGCTGCACGAGCCGGAAGTCTTCGTGCAACGCGCGGCGCGGCCGCGGGCCAACGCGTTCCGGATGCTCGTCGCCGACGCCCGCACCGCGCGCACGAGTCTCGGCATCGTGATCCTGTGCTCGGTCCAGAACTTCGGCTATTACGGGATCATGATCTGGCTGCCGACCTTCCTGTCGAAGCAGATGGGTTTCTCGCTGACGAAGTCGGGGCTGTGGACGGCGGCGACTGTCGTCGGGATGATGATCGGCGTCTGGACGTTCGGGCAGCTCGCCGATCGCATCGGCCGCAAGCCGACGTTCCTGCTGTACCAGCTCGGTTCGGTCGTGACGGTCCTCGCATATGCGCGCCTGACGGACCCGACGGCGATGCTGTGGACCGGCGCGCTGATGGGGATGTTCGTCAATGGGATGGTCGGCGGCTACGGCACGCTGATGTCCGAAGGCTATCCGACCGCCGCGCGCGCGACCGCGCAGAACGTGCTGTGGAACATCGGCCGCGCGGTCGGCGGCTTCGGGCCGGTGGCGGTCGGCGCGCTCGCCGCACACTACTCGTTCCAGACGGCGATCGCGCTGCTCGCCGGCCTCTACGTGTTCGACATGGTCGCGACGCTGTTCCTGATCCCCGAGCTCAAGGGCGTCGAACTCGAATGACGACGCGCGGCGCGCGCCGGGATTCGCGACCCGGCGCCACGCTGCGGTTCTATTCAACTTCATCACCGGAATTCACGATGCAACGCAACAACCGAACGATCGGCGTAATGGGCTCGGGCAAGGAACCGTGGCTCGCGTTTTCCGAGCCGCTCGGCGCGTGGCTCGCGCAGGCTGGCTTCAACCTGCTGACGGGCGGCGGCCAGGGCGTGATGCTGGCGGTCGCGCGTGCGTTCGCCGGCGTGCCGGGACGGGCGGGCCGGTCGATCGGTATCGTGCCGACGCAGGCCGATCCGCACGCGGGCTTCGTGCCGCTCGAAGGCTATCCGCATCCGTTCGTCGAAATCCCGATCCTCACGCCGCTGCCGCGCCGCGAACCGGGCGCCGAACCGCATACCATCAACCGGAACTACGTGAACGTGCTGAGCAGTGACCTGATCGTCGCGCTGCCCGGCGGGCACGGGACGGCCGAGGAGATCGCGCTCGCGCGGCGCTGGCGCAAGCCGCTCATCTGCCTCGGGCCGGACGGCGTGTTCCGGGAGCTTGCCGCGGGCGCGACGTGCACGTCGTCGCTCGACGATGTGATCCGGTTCATCGACGCCACGTTCGCGGCCGCGTTGCCGCATGCGGAGCGGGTGCAGCGATAGGGCGGCCGTGGCCGTCGCTGCCCGTCGCGAGCAGCTCCGTCAGCGCCCGGTCTTCAGTTGCGCCCACAACCGGTTCTGGAGCCGGCGGATCTCGGGCGGCATCGGTTTGAGCAACGTCATCTTGCTCAGTACCTCGTCGGCCGGATAGACCGACGCATCGCGCGCGATCGCGGGCTTCACGAACTGGCGCGCGGCCTTGTTCGCGGTCGGGTAGAACACCGCGTTGGTGATCCCCGCGTTGACCTTCGGGTCCTGCAGGTAGTTGATCCACTTCAGCGCGGCGTCGCGGTTCGGCGCGTCCTTCGGGATCACCATCATGTCGAACCACAGCAGCCCGCCTTCCTTCGGATTCGCGAAGCGGATCTCGTACGGACGCTTCGCTTCCGCTGCCCGGCGATGCGCGATGCCGACGTCGCCGGAATAGCCGAACGACACGCACAGGTCGTTGTTCGCGAGATCGTTGATGTAACCCGACGAGTTGAACTGCGTGATGTGCGGGCGCACCTTCTTGAGCACCTCGTACGCGGCGCGGTAATCGGCCGGATTCGTGCTGTTCGGATCCTTGCCCATGTATTGCAGCGTCGCGGCGAACACGTCGACGGCCTGGTCGAGGAACGATACGCCGCAGCTCTTCAGCTTCGCCATGTTGGCCGGGTCGAACACCAGCGCCCAGCTGTCGACCGGCGCCTTGTCGCCGAGCGCTTTCTTCACCGCCTGCACGTTGTAGCCGATGCCGTCGGTGCCATACGCCCACGGCACGCCGTACTGGTTGCCCGGATCGGCGTCGGCGACCATCTTCATCAGCAGCGGATCGAGGTGCGACAGGTTCGGCAGCTTCGTCTTGTCCAGCGGCTGGTAGACGTTCGCCTGGATCTGCTTGGCCATGTAGTTCGATGTCGGCACGACGATGTCGTAGCCGGAGTTCCCCGACAGCAGCTTCGCCTGCAGCGTGTCGTCGCTGTCGTAGTTGTCGTAGCGCACGTGCAGGCCGGTCTGCTTCTGGAAATTCGGGATCGTGTCCGGCGCGATGTAGTCGGACCAGTTGTAGATATTCAGCTCGCCGACCGCCTGGGCGTTCGTGCTGCCGAAGGCGGCGATGCCCGCGACGGACATCATGGCGGCGGTTGCGATGGCGAGGCGAAGGGTGCGGAGTTGCATGGCATGTCTTCCGTATTGGAGCGCGCGGTGCTCGGCGGTTGGCGAGTCGCCGCGCCACGGTTCAAGGGTGGACGTGTGTAACCGGCCGGCATTCGAAACGAGCGCCGGCGCTGCATGATGATCGGGAGTCCATTCGGTCTACGAAGCGAATCGCGCAGACACGATGCGCAGGTCGAACGGAAGGGACGGGGTGCTAAGGCAGGAGCGATGCCACGTCGTCGGTGTGGATCGCAACGAACGCGCGTGCGGCGACGGCGTTGTGACGGCGGACGGAACGGCGGGACAGGATGGTATAGATCGACAGATGCTGGCGAGGACTCTGCCGGCGGTCACTGTCGTCGGCGGACGAGATCGCGACGCGCACGTTGCGCGCATCGCCTCGTCTCCACCGCACCAGCGGGCCACGGATTCTCACGATTACTCTCGACCGGGTTGTTGAAAGTATTGAACACCTGGCGACTTGCGGACGCTTGCCGTTTCGTGCTTCGATCGTCGCGTTTGCCGCGCGGAGATATCGAAGCGTTAAAGCAAAACGAAAGCACTTTGCAAAGTGGAATCGCCGAAACATGACGTTCCTGTGAATCATCAGGTAAATCGCTGTAAGGATGTCTCAGGATTTTCCCTAGTGATTTGAATTCCGTTGGGTTCAGTGGGCGAATGTGAGCGCGCGGGGCGTGCGTGGTGCGCGCCGCTCGGAATGCCGCCGAAGTGACGAAAATATTCGACAGATCGCCGGCGACATTTGCAACATGCGCGGTTCGCGCGCGAAGTCGCGGATATCGGCCGCGATGCGAAGCAATGCGCGTGCAGTCGTCAGGTGACCCGGATTCCCAGATTCTCGATCAGCATCGCGGCCTGGTCATACGAGATGGTCGCGCCGCGCAGCACGCCCGACGCGAGTAGCTTCGGCGTGCCGCCGAGTTCCACGTCGCGCAGGTCGGCTCCATCGAACCGGACGTCGTTCAGATGCGCGTTGCTCAGGCTGCCGCCTTCGAACACGGCGTCGCGAAAGTCGGTGCCGGCGAGATCGGCATCCGAGAAATCGAGCGCCACGAGCCGCGTCTTTCGGAACGAGAAACGGCGCAGACTCGCGCCGACCAGCAGTGTGTTCGAGAACTCGATGCCGAGTGACTTGCATTCCTCGAAGTCCGCACCGGTGAGCCTGCATTCGTCGAAGCGTGCGGAGCTCAGCTTGCTGCGGCGCCAGCTCGTGTTGTTGAGATCGCAGGACTGAAACTGCGCGTCCTCCAGGTCGGCCGACGCGAAGCTCGTCTGGCGCGCGCGGCAGCGAATCCACGCGGTCTGCGCGAGTGTCGCGCCGACGAACGACGCTTCCGCGAGCGCGCAGCGCTCGAATCGCACGCCGCGCAAATCGAGCCGCGAAAGGTCCGCGCCTTCAAGGTCGCAGTCTTCGAGACGAATCGGCGCGGGCGAGCCTTCGACGAGAAGCAGCAAGTCGGCGCGATCGAGCGTTCGGCCGGAGACGGAAACTCCGCAGGTCGTCATGAGGGAATCCAGTGTGAGTTGAAAGGTTCGTGGCCGGTATCGGATGGCATCGGCCGGGTTGCGCGACATCGCGCGCGTTGCCGTTCAGCGCGCCGCCTTCATCCTGGCGGCGACCGGCTTGCCGGTCGGTACGGGCCGGAACGTCCACAGGATGCGCATCTGCGCGCGCATCGCCTGCTCGTCCGCCGGAATCAGGCAGTATGCGAGCCCGATGCGGCTGATCAGCGCGATGATGTCGTCAAGTGCGGGCACCTGCGCGCCATGCAGGGCGACGTATTCGCGGTACGGCCGTTCCAGCACGCGTTGCCACATTGGCGCGACGTTCTCGACGATGTAGCCGAACACCTCCGTGGAGACGCTCGTCGCGAGATAGTTGTGGTGAAAACCGCCGTGATGACGATCGCGGTAGCGCACCGCGAAGCACATGCTTTCCTCGCAATAGGCCTCGAAGTCGTGCTCGAAGCCGGTGAGCGCACGCTGCATCTCGTCGAAGAACGCGGCATTCTCGACGCCAATCACGCCCTGGATCAGTTCCTTCTTCGTGCCGAAATAGCGGTACAGCGTGCGTCGAGAAATGTTCGCGCGACGCGCGACGTCGTCGATCGACAGACGGTCGATCCCGTGCTCGATCATCGTATCGAGCGTCGCGCGCAGGATGGCATTTCGCCCGTCGTTGACGCTGTCCCTCCTGCTGGCGTCGCCCCAGCGCAGTTGCCGATCCATGCGTTTCCTCGATGCCGTGAGTGTCGTGAGTCGCGCGACGTGTGCCGGTGTGCCGACCGAATGCGCCGGTTCGGAATTCTCGCACACGTTGTCACAAATTGATTGATATGTGACATAGCGCGGGACGCATCAACCCGCCCTGCATGTTCTCGAGCGGCGGGCACGAGACGCCGGATTCGAGGGCTTTCATGCATCATGCGGTTGCATCGACCCGTCGAGCAGCAGGGTCGTGCGAGTCATTGCGTCCGCAACCAATCCGGAGAACCGACCGCCATGCATTCGAATCCCTTTCGCCTTCGTCGCGCCCGCCTGCTCGCCGCGCTGACGCTCGTCACCACTGCCGTCGCCGCGCATGCGGCCGACTGGATCGTGTCCGGCAACGACGGCAAGTACCAGCGCGTCGAAGGGCGCGACACCTATCTCGCGTCGCCGCCCGCCGACACGCTGACGCTGCTCGACGCGAGTGTGGTTCCGCCGAAGGTCGTGCTGCAGGTCGATGTCGAGAACGGCATCCAGGGGCCGCCGCAGGCCGTCGCGATCGCGCCCGGCGCGAAGCTCGCGCTGGTCGGCGCGCCGACGCGCTATGACCAGAACGCGAAGCAGCTCGTGTACGACACGTTCCTGCAGGTCGTGAACCTTGATGCGTCGCCGCCGGCGATCACGCGTATCGAACTCGGCACGCACCCGCAGGGGATCGCGATCGACCGGTCGGGCCGGCTTGCGCTGGTGGCGAACGTCGACGGCAGCGTGTCGATCCTGCGAATCGACGGGACGCAGGTGACGCTCGACGGCAACCTGAGGATCGGCAAGAAGCGGCTCGCGGGGATCAGCTTCACGCACGACGGCAAGCATGCGCTCGTGTCGCTGCGCGACGAGCAGGGTGTCGCGGTGCTGAACGTCGACGACGGCAAGGTGACCGACAGCGGCACGCGGCTGAGCACGGGCGTTGCGCCCTATACGATCGACGTGTCGAGCGACAATCGCTGGGCCGTCGTCAGCAACGTCGGGCTCGCGGGGCTGCCGGGCTACACGGGCACGCTCGCGGGCGATGCCGATTCGGTCGCGCTGATCGACGTGTCGCGCACGCCGTTCCGCACGGTCCAGTACCTGACGGTACCGTCGCTGCCGGAAGGCGTTGCGATCTCGCCGAACGGGAAGTGGATCGCCGTGCAGGCGATGGACGGCTCGAACCTGACCGCCGACAACCCGGGTCGCCACAAGCTCGGCAGGGTGGTGCTGTTCGAGATACGCGACGGCCGTGCGGTGCAGACGAGCGACGTGCCGGGCGGCGAAGCCGCGCAGGGCATCGTGTTTACGGCCGATAGCCGGCACGTGATGGTGCAGTTCAACGTCGAGCGCCAGCTCGCGCTGTATGTGGTCGAGGGCGGCAAGCTGCGCGATACGGGCAAGCGCATTGCGCTGTCGGGCGGGCCGTCGTCGTTGAGGACGTTGCCGCGGTGATGTGTTGAAGCGTTGACGGGCTGATCGTGTTCGCGCCGCGCCGACCGGCGTTACGGACGCAGCAGGTCGAATCCGCCGAACACGACCACGCCGCTGAGCGCAATCATCGCGACCGAATGCTGGCCGAAATAGAGAATCGCGGCCGCGAGCCACGTGGTCAGGCAGAAGGCGCCGATGCGGGCCATCGTAAGTTCCTCGAAATGCGTGATGAAGGGTGTGCGTGCCGGAGTCGGCGCGTCGTCATGTCGATGCGGGCGCGGGGCTCGCGCACCGACGGCGCCGGACGGCATCGCGTATCGGGCCCGATCGGGCGGGCGCCGACGCGGATAGCCCGCGCGGCCTTGCCGGAAGCAGCCGGTATGCCGCGGCAGCAGGCCAGCGGGCGATTTTACCAGCGTCGACGGTCGCCTAATCTGGCCCCTTCGCGACAATCGACGGTGCGCGTACGGCAGCCACGGCGCAGGTGCCGTTTCAACGCACTTCGGAGGGCGGGGCTAAAGTTTTGTCCGACGAATGCCGTAAACGAGTTGCAAGGTATCCCTTGTTCAACCGACCCGAGTCGCACACTCATTACGGACCGACACGATGCAGATCGATCTTTCTTCCGCCGCGCAGACTTCGCTCACCACCGGTCAGACGGCCACCGGTGCCGCGTCGACGGCGACGTCCACCGCGTCGTCGCCGACGGGCAGTGCGGCGCCGGCCGACAGCGCGGGGCAGACGCCGGGCGCGTCGGAATCCTCGTTCGAGGATCCCGCGGTCAAGCAGCTGAAGCAACTCATCGAGCGCTTGCAGAAACAGCTCGCGCAAGTGCAGCAGCAAATGGCGGCCGCCGCGCAGCGCGCGAAGAACGATCCGGCCGCGGCGATCGAGCAGCAGACGCTGAGCGCGGAAGCCAGCACAATCTCCGCCGCGCTGTCGACGGCGATCGCGCAGCTTGCGCAGGCGATCCAGAAGTCTGGCGGCTCGACCTCAGGCGGGCTGGTGTCGACGCAGGCCTGACGGCACGGCGCCGCACCGTCGCGCAGTGCGCGGACGCATCGCGGCACGCCACCCCGCGCATTACAATCGCAAGCTCGTCTCCCTCGAAAGGACGGCAGAACGATGAATGCGGAATTCACCGACGACGATCTCATCCGCTTCGACGCGCAAGGCGGCACGCCGCTGCCGGCGGCCGACAACGAGGGATGGCTGGACCACGACGGCGCGCGCATCTGGCACGCGTCGTTCGGTGATGGGCCGCCGGTCGTGCTGCTGCACGGCGGTCTCGGCCACGCCGGCAACTGGGGCGGCCAGGTGCCGGCGCTGCTCGCTGCCGGCTACCGCGCGATCGTGATCGACAGCCGCGGCCATGGCCGCAGCACACGCGACGATCGCCGGTATTCCTACGAACGCATGGCCTCCGACGTGCTCGCGGTGCTCGATGCGCTGCACATCGGGCGCGCGCGCTGCGTCGGCTGGAGCGACGGTGCGTGCGTGTCGCTCGTGCTGGCTGCCCGCGCGCCGGAGCGTGTGGTGGGCGTGTTCTTCTTCGCGTGCAACATGGATCCGGGCGGCACGAAGGAGATGGTGCCGAGCCTGCTGATCGACCGCTGCTTCGCGCGGCACCGCAAGGACTACGCGCGGTTGTCCGCGACGCCGGGCGAGTTCGATGCGTTCGTCGCGGCCGTCAGCGAAATGATGCGCACGCAACCGGATTACAGCGCGGCCGACCTCGCGGCGATCACCGTGCCGGTCGCGATCGTGCAGGGCGAGCACGACGAATTCATCCGCCCCGACCATGCAGCGTATCTCGCACACACGATTCCGGGCGCGACGCTGACGATCCTGCCAGGCGTGAGCCACTTCGCGCCGCTGCAACGGCCGGCGCGCTTCAACGCCGCGATGCTGGCGTTTCTCGACCGGTTGCCGGACTGACGTCCGTATGGCCGGTTCGCGGGCCGCATAAGTTTTTCTTTAGGCTCGCGCAAAATTTCATCGATTGTTGGCAAGCGGCCGGCGGCGGATAGTCCTGCTCGACAGATCGGCTACCGCAGTCCTCACGCGGCGCGGCCGGACCTGTTGTTCACGCAACCATCACAAAAATCGAAGGAACCGCAATCATGCGATTCAACGCGATCCGCATTGCCGCGACCCTGTTCGTCGCCGCGTGCGCCGCCGCCATGGCCGGCCGCTCGGCCGCCGCCACGCAGGACGAAATTCACGACACCGTGACCCGCCACGTCGCGCCGCTGATGAAGCAGTTCGCCATTCCCGGCATGGCGATCGGCGTCGTCGCCGACGGCAAGCCTTATGTGTTCGACTACGGCGTGATGTCGACGCAAACCGGCAAGCCGGTGACCGGCGATACGCTGTTCGAGATCGGCTCCGTCAGCAAGACGCTGACCGCGACGCTCGCGGCCGACGCACAGGAAGGCGGCGAACTGTCGCTCACGGACCCGGCCGGCAAGTACCTTCCCGCGCTGCAGGGCAAGCCGTTCGGTGTCGTCACGCTGCTCAATCTCGGCACGCATACGCCCGGCGGAATGCCGCTGCAGGTGCCGGACAGCATCCGCGACGATGCGGACCTGATGCGCTATCTCGACGCATGGCGGCCTGCGTACGCGCCGGGAACGCGTCGCACGTATTCGAACGTCGCGATCGGGATGCTCGGTTTTCTCACCGCGAAGGCGATGCACGAAGACTTCGCGGTGCTGATGGAACAGCGGCTGTTCCCCGCGCTCGGGATGACGCATACCTACATCGACGTGCCCGCCGCGCGCCAGGCCGACTATGCGCAGGGTTATACGCAGGACGGCAAGCCGATCCGGATGACGGGCGGCATGCTGTGGCAGCCGGCGTACGGCGTCAGGACGACGGCGGCCGACCTGCTGCGCTTCGTGCAGGCGAACATGGGGCTCGTCGAAACGTCGCCGCGGCTGCAGCGCGCGCTCGAACGCACGCATACCGGCTATTTCCGTGCGGGCCCGTTCACGCAGGACCTGATCTGGGAACAGTATCCGTATCCGGTCGCGTTGCCGACGCTGCTCGCGGGGAATGCGCCGCCGATGCTCCACAACGCGACGCCCGCGACCAAAATCGAGCCGCCGCTCAAGCCGCGCCCGGACACGTGGATCAACAAGACGGGGTCGACCAACGGCTTCAGCACGTATGTCGCCTTCGTTCCCGCGAAGCGGATCGCGATCGTGATGCTCGCGAACCGCAGCTTCCCGATCGAGGATCGCGTGAAGACCGCGTACCGGATCGTCGAGTCGCTGCAGGGCAAGCCGTAACCTGCGTCGTGCCGGCCTGCGTGGAATTGCCGACGATCGGCGTGCAGTGTCCGAGAGCGATCCGCGCGACGAGCGAGCGGGAAGGGTGGCGGATCGAAGTGTGATCGCGCCGGACGCCGTGACGCGCACCGGCGCGTTGCCGCCCGAGCCTGGGCTCGGGCATGACGCACATGCTCAGGCGAGCGCGGTGTCGGTGGTGTGCGAGGTCGCCACGCCGGACCCGCTGGAAGAAGACGCACCGGCCAGACGCCGATAGCGCGCGAGCGCCCACAGCGGGAAGTACGCGGTGTAACCGTGATACTTCAGGTAAAAGATGCGCGGAAAGCCCGGCGCATTGTGCGATCGGTGCCACCAGAAGCCGTCGTCCTGCTGCACCGATTGCAGATACGCGATGCCGCGTTTCACCGAGTCGGATTCGCAATCGCCGAACGCCATCTGCGCGAGCAGCGCCCACGCGGTGAAGTTCGACGCGCTTTCGCTTGCGTTGGTGCCGGCGAGCGCCGGGTCGATGTAGCTGTCGTTCGTTTCACCCCAGCCGCCGTCAGCGTGCTGACGCGCACGCAGCCACGCGAGCGCACGGGCGATGTACGGCTGCGACGGGTCTTCGCCTGCGAGCGCCAGCCCGGCCAGCACGCTCCACGTGCCGTAGATGTAGTTCGTGCCCCAGCGGCCCCACCAGCTGCCGTCGGGTTGCTGCGTGCGCTTCACGTAGTCGATCGCGCGCGCGAGCGACGCGCGGTCATCCGCGCGCTTCGTGACGCCGAAGCACAGCAGCACGCGGCCCGACACGTCCTCGGTCGGTGGATCGAGCAGCGCGCCGTGATCGGCGAACGGGATCGCATTCAGGTACATGCGGTCGCAATCGGCGTCGAAGGCCGTGAAGCCGCCGTTGCGCGATTGCAGGCCACGCATCCAGTCGAGCGCGCGCGCGACGCGTGCCGCATACGGGTGCGAGCCGTCCGCGTTGCGATGCGTGCGGCCGCGACGGTCGAGCATCGCGGTGACGACCGCGGTGTCGTCGATGTCAGGGTAGTACGGGTTCGCGTACTGGAACGCCCAGCCGCCCGGTTGCGTGTCGGCGGGCGCGTTCTCGACCCAGTCGCCGCGCAGGTCGTTCACCTGACGCTCGGCGAGCCAGTCGTACGCGCGCGTGATGCGCGCGTCGAGTTCGTCCAGTGCACTCGCGGGTGCGCCGGCTTCCGGCGCGGCCACGCCGCGTGCCTGTTCGAGCGCCATCGTGCTCCACGCGGTGTCCCATACCGGCGACAGGCACGGCTGGCAGTAGACGCTGCCGTCGGGCCGCGTGACCAGCAGCTTCTCGAGTGCGTTCTGGCAGTCACGGCGCAACGGATGATCGTCAGGATAGCCAAGTACGTCCATCATCTGGTAGCTGTAAACGATCGGCGGAAAGATTCCGCCGAGGCCGTCGTCGCCGTTCATGCGCTCCGCGCACCATGCTTCCGCATGCCGGATCGCGTGCTGCCGCAGGCGTTTTGGCAGCAGCGGCTCGACGTGGCGCACCACGCGGTCGAGCGCGAGGAACGCGCGGCGCATCCCGCGCGCGGGCGGGAAGTACTGGCGTTCCTGGTCGGGCGGCGTGACGAACAGCTCGGGAATCGCGATGTTGCGCGGGTTGCGCGCACGCGCCTTCAGCGAGCACAGCACGAGCAACGGCACCATCGTCGTGCGCGCCCAGTACGCGACCTTGTACATCGAGATCGGCACCCACTTCGGGAACAGCACGAATTCGATCGGCATGAATGGCGCCGCGCGCCATGGCACCTGGCCGAACGTCGCGAGCAGGATGCGCGTGAACACGTTCGCGCGTGCGGCGCCGCCGAGCTTCAGGATCGCGTCGCGCGCGCGGACCATGTGCGGTGCATGCTCGCTGTCGCCGGCGGCCTTCAGCGCGAAGTACGCCTTCACGCTGCACGACACATCCGGATCGCCGTCGACGTACAGGTCCCACCCGCCGTGCGTGTCGAGCCGCTGGATCGCGCGCAGGTAGCGCGCCATCTGCGCCTGGCGCGCGTCGTCGATCTTGTCCACGAAATGCATCATCAGGATGTATTCCGCGGTGATCGTCGCGTCGGACTCGAGTTCGAAACACCAGCTGCCGTCAGGCTGCTGAAGACGCATCAGCGCGTCGCGTCCGCGGGCGATCGCGGCGTCGAGCGCGGACCAGTGGGAGGGGGCGGGTTTGTTCATGCGGCGGATCATACCATCCAGCTGGAATGTTTATATCGAGACCACGGGTGCTAACATCGCCCCCATGAAAAAACGCCCAGAATCCGCTTCGCGCGACATCTCCACGCCTGTCGACACGGCAGGGCCGGCAGGCGCACCGGAAGCACACGAAGCCGCGCCCGCCGCCGGCGTGCGGCGAAAAAAAGCGCCGGAGCAGGTGCGCGCGCAACTGCTGGAAGCCGCATCCGAGATCGCGACACATCAGGGTGTGGCCGCGTTGACGCTCGACGCGGTCGCCGAACGCGCGGGCGTGACGAAAGGCGCGCTGCAGTATCACTTCGCGAACAAGCAGGGCTTGCTCGATGCGCTGTTCGGGCAGGCGACCGAGCGCTTCGCATCGCAGATGGCCGCGCACCGGGCGGCCGATGCGCATGACAATGGCGCGGCGGCGCGCGCGTATCTGCATGCGGTGCTCGACACCGCGCAGCCGGCCGCGAGCACCGACGTGCTGCGCGTGCTGGTCGCGTCGATGATTACCGAGCAGGAGACACGTGCACGCTGGTCGGTGCCGATGCGTGAGTGGACGCGCCCGGACCCGGTGCCGCTCGAGCAGGCGGCGATGCTGATGATCTGCCGGCTCGCGGCCGACGGGCTGTGGATTTCCGAGCTGCTCGACAGCGTGGAGATTTCGGCCGAGTTGCGCGCGGAGATCGTTCGGCAACTGGACCGGATGAGTGCGGGCGAACCGCCTGCGGGCAAGAGCAAAGGCTTGCGCGGCCGGCGCGGCTGAGCGGGTTCGGTCGCCTTACAGCGCGCCGGGACCGGCGCGCCTTCTCACAACCGTTCTTGCGACGGCGCCTTGATCTTGCTGCGCATGGTGCCGATCCGCACGCCGTGCATGCGGCTGTCGATGTCGGTCGTGACGGCCATTTCCGCACGCGTGAGCGTGCCTCGGACATCCCCATTTTCTGATTGCCGCAGGCGCCGCATCGCACGGATGCGGTGCGATCGATTCCAGCAGGCATCCTCAATATTGAGGATGTCGCGGCGAGGCGCAGCATCTACGATCGTCAACGAAGGATCGGGGTGCGGGTGCATCCGACGCGGCACGGCGGCGACGTTTCGAAGGCTGCGCGGCAATGATCCGATGATAAGAACCAAATCATTGCGCTGATCGGCGGTGTTCTGACACAGAGCGTGCGTACCGTGACGAGAAGCGAGTACGACGTGTCCCGCGAAAACGACCATGCGGCGATGCGGCGATGACGACAGGCCAGGGCTGTGTTGCGGGGGAATATCGATCAAATGCTGACGAGAGACTATGTGGAGCGCGAGCTGTCTCATATCGAGAGAATGGTCGCGTTGCTGGAAAGCGATGCCGAAAGCGGCGATGCGGCGATGCCGTGCGCGATGCGCGTGAGTCGTCCGAGTTACTGGCGCGGGCGGATCGAAGCGCTGCTGGCGATTCCCGGCATGCCGCGCCGCGTGACGGAACTCGGCAATGGCCTGCTCGCGAAGATCGACGGGATGGAGTCTCGGCTGACGACGGTAAAACCCTGACCGGGTAGCCGCATACCACGCATGGCGTGAAGCGTACTCGGCCTTTATCCGTTATCGAGATAGTTCATATTCCGGATATCGCGTTGCGGGATAGCACGCGCCGCCGCCAAACTTGCGCAAAATCAATCCTACCCGGAGACATTCATGCGTACGCAAGTCGGCATCATCGGCGCGGGGCCCGCGGGCCTGCTCCTTTCCCATCTTCTTCATCTGCGCGGCATCGAGTCGGTCGTCCTGGAGTCGCGCAGTCGCGAACAGATCGAGTCCACGATTCGCGCCGGCGTGCTCGAACAGGGCACGATGGACGTGCAGACTGAAGCCGGTGTCGGCGACCGGATGAAAGCGGAAGGCGCGCTGCATCACGGCTTCGAACTCGCGTTCGAAGGCAAGCGCCGCCGCATCGATCTCACCGAACTGACCGGCAAGGCGATTACCGTCTATGCGCAGCACGAGGTGCTCAAGGATCTCGTGGCCGCGCGTGTCGCGGCCGGCGGTGCGCTGTATTTCAACGTATCCGGGACGACGATTTCCGGCATCGAGACCGACGCGCCGTCGATCCGCTTCGTGCACGACGGTGTCGAACAGACGCTCGACTGCGATTTCGTGATCGGCTGCGACGGCTCGCAGGGTGTGTCGCGCACGATGATCCCCGCCGCATTGCGGCAGGACTACGAACGGGTCTTTCCGTTCGGCTGGTTCGGCATTCTCGTCGAAGCGCCGCCGTCGTCGGACGAACTGATCTATGCGCGCCACGAACGCGGTTTCGCGCTCGTCAGCACGCGTTCGCCGAACGTGCAGCGCATGTATTTCCAGTGCGACCCGAAGGATTCGGTCGACAACTGGTCCGACGATCGTATCTGGGCGGAGATGCATGCGCGCGTCGATTCCGCCGACGGCCAGCGGGTCGTGGAAGGCCGGATCTTCCAGAAGAACATCGTCGGCATGCGCAGCTTCGTGTCGACGACGATGCAGCATGGGCGACTGTTCCTCGCCGGCGATGCCGCGCATATCGTGCCGCCGACCGGCGCGAAGGGCCTCAACCTCGCGGTGTCGGACGTGCGCATCCTGACGGCCGCGTTGCAGGCGTTCTATGACGAAGACCGCACCGACCTGCTCGATGCATACAGCGAAACCGCGCTGCGCCGGATCTGGCGCGCCGAACACTTCTCGTACTGGATGACGCGCATGATGCATCGTCTCGACGACGCATCGCCGTTCGAGCAGCGTTTGCAGGTCGCGGAGCTCGAGCACGTGACGACGTCGCGCTCGGCGGCGATGGCGATGGCGGAAAACTACGTCGGCGCCGTCGCGGTCTGACGGGCCGCCAGATCTGGCGGGTCGGCTTTTCCGGTCGCGACACCTCGGTGTCGCGACCGGCTCCGCCGTCCGGATCGGGCCGGTTCAAGACTGGCCGGGCATCAGGTCGCGATGGGCCGATTCCCTGAATTCGCCCGGCGTCTGACCGGTCTGCTTGCGGAAATAGCGGCTGAAGTACGCGCTGTCCGCAAAGCCCATCTCGTGCGCGATCTGCTTCACGCTCAGATTCGAATAAACCAGATCGCGCTGCGCTTCGCGGATCAGATGCGCGTTGACGACCGCCGTCGTCGAAATCCCCAGCTCCTCGCGGCAGACGCGCGCAAGCTGCGCGGCCGTCACGCCGAGCCGCTCCGCATAGAATTCCACCGGCCGATGCTCGCGGAAGTGTGTGTCGATCAGCTCGCGAAAACGTCGCAGCAACGTCCCGCGCCGGTCGACGCCCGCATGCGACGGCGCTGCCGCGAGATCGCTCAAGCGCGCGACATGCACGACCAGCGCGACCAGCAGCGCCATCCCGGCCGCGCCGCGGCCGCGTGACGTGCTGCGGAATTCCTGTTCGAGCAACGCGAACAAAGGCATCAGCATCGACACGCTCGCGTCCGGCCCCTTGACCGGAATCACGGCCGCTCGTTGCAGAATCGACAGCGCGCCCGGCGCGACCGTCTTGACCAGTTTTTCCAGCGCGTGCTGCACGACCGTGATCACGAGGCCGTCGATTTGCGGCGAGAACTCGAACGCATGGACCGTCTGCGCGGGCAGCAGCACGAGGCACGGCGGCGCGAACGTGTGCTTCCCGCTCTCGATCACGACATGCCCGTGCCCGCCGCGGATGTACAAAATCTGCAATAGCGCATCGTGGCGGTGCGCGGCGATACGCCAGTCGTTCGGCTGGCTGCGCTCCGGTATCCATTCGAAGTTGAACGCGTCGTACCAAGGCGGGCGCGCCGATTCGCCATACAGATCGTAGTTAGGGATTCTCCTCATGCCGCGCGGCCTCCTGTGTACAAATTGTCCTGTTGCTTGCGGCGTTTGTCCAATTTTCGCGCGATGCGCGCTTCTATACTTTTCTCATCGACGTAGCGCTCGCAACTGACGCATCGCGCGACGTTCGGGCAGCGTATGCCGGTTCGATCCGGACATTTCAAGCCTATTTAAAGAGGAAACCTAATGATATCGCAAGCAGACAACCGGAAGGCGGACTGGCTGCATCTCGACGGAAAAGTGTGTGTCGTGACGGGGGCGGCGGGCGGCATCGGCACGTCGATTGTCGAAGTGCTCGTGGCGGCCGGTGCGCGAGTCGCACTGCTCGATCGCGACGCGGACAGGACCATTGCCGTCGCGGAGCGGCTGCGCACGGCAGGCGGCGATGTCGTTGCGATCGGATGCGACATCGGCGACGCGGCGAGCGTGACCCAGGCCGCGGAACGCGTCGAGCGCGATCTCGGTCCCGCCGACGTACTCGTGAACAATGCCGGCCTGTTGCGTGCCGGCGGCATCGAGACCATCAGCCTGGACGCATGGAACGCGATGCTGCAGGTCAATCTCACCGGCTACATGCTTTGCTCGCAGGCGTTCGGCCGCGCGATGCTGGCGCGCGGCTCGGGCTCGCTGGTGCATGTCGCGTCGATCGCGGCGCGCTACCCGCAGACGCATAGCGGTGCGTACAGCGCGAGCAAGGCGGCGGTCGCGATGCTCGCGCGGCAACTGGCGGCGGAGTGGGGGCCGCGCGGCATTCGAAGCAATACGGTGTGTCCGGGGATGATCCGCACGCCGCTGTCCGAATCGTTCTATCAGAGCGGGGACATCGAGGCGCGCCGCAGTGCGATGACCGCGAGCCGGCGCATCGGCCGACCCGACGACATCGCGAACGTCGTCGCGTTTCTCGCGAGTCCGCGCGCCGCGTATGTGAACGGAGCGGAACTGGTGGTCGACGGCGGTCTCGACGCGATGCTGATGGATCTCGTTCCGCGGCCGGGCTATGAGGCCGGTGCCGGCGCAAGGTAGTTCAACGACATTGCCGCGCGTGATGCAGACATGCCGTGTTCAGCGGTGTGGCGGCGCGGCTGTTCCATCCATGGAGGAAGACATGATGAATGATCGGCATCGTTCGACGCACGTCACGTGCGATCTGCTCGTGATCGGATCGGGAGCGGGCGGCCTGTCCGCCGCGATTACCGCGCGCAAGGCCGGCCTCGACGTGATCGTCGTCGAGAAGGAAGCGTGCTTCGGCGGCACGACCGCGTTTTCCGGCGGCGTGCTGTGGATTCCCGGCAATCGCCACGCGCGTGCAAACGGCGTGCACGATACGCGCGAGGCGGCGCGCATGTATTTGCGCGGCGAAACCGGCGCGTTCCGTGACGACGCGGCAATCGAGGCCTTTCTCGAGCACGGCCCGCGCATGCTCGAATTCTTCGAGCGCGAAACGGACGTGAAATTCTTCCCGACGTTGTATCCCGACTATCATCCGAACCTGCCCGGCGGAGTCGACATCGGCCGCTCGGTCGTCGCGGCGCCGTTCGATGCGCGGCGGCTCGGGCGCGATCTCGAGCGCCTGCATCCGCCGTTGAAGACGATCACGTTCATCGGGATGATGTTCAATTCGTCGAATGCGGACCTGAAGCATTTCTTCAACGCAACGCGCTCGCTCAAGTCCGCGTGGTACGTGACGAAGCGGCTCGCCGCGCATCTGAAGGATCTCGCGCTGTACCGGCGCGGCGTGCAGATCACGAGCGGCAACGCGCTCGCTGCGCGACTCGCGAAGTCGGCGCTGGACCTCGGGATCCCGATCCTGACGAACACGCCCGCACGTGAACTCGTGACCGATGGAGGCCGCATCGCCGGCGCCATGGTCGGGGCGGACGGCGAGACGTATCGCATTTCCGCGCGCCGTGCGGTCGTGCTGGCGAGCGGCGGATTCTCGCACGACGTCGCGCGAATCGCGCGTGCGTATCCGCACGTCGCGCGCGGCGGCGAACATGTGTCGCCCGTGCCGGTCGGCAACACCGGCGACGGCGCGAAGCTGGCCGAGCAGGCTGGCGGCCGCGTGGAGATTCGCTATCCGCAACCGGCCGCATGGATGCCCGTTTCGCGCGTGCCGCTCGGTGATGGCCGCTTCGGGGTGTTTCCGCATCTGCTCGATCGCTACAAGCCGGGTGTCATCGGCGTGACCCGCCGCGGCATGCGTTTCACGAACGAATCGAATTCCTACCATGACGTCGGTGCCGCGATGATCGCCGCATGTCGCGACGAGACCGAAACGGCGATGTGGCTCGTGTGCGATCGCGCGACGATCCGCAAATACGGGCTCGGCTTTGCGAAACCCGCACCGGTGCCGCTCGGGCCGCTGCTGCGCAACGGCTATCTCGTGCAAGGCCGCACGCTGGTGGAACTCGCGCAGCGGGCCGGTATCGATGCGGCGAATCTGGAGGCAACCGTGCAGCGCTACAACCGTGATGCCGCACATGGTGAGGATCCCGAATTCGGCCGCGGCACGACGTCGTTCAACCGCTATCTCGGCGACGCCGATCATCGTCCGAATCCGTGCGTGGCGCCGCTCGGCAACGGGCCGTATTACGCGCTGAAGGTGGTGATGGGCGATCTCGGCACTTTCGACGGAATCCGTACCAACGCGGTTGGGCAGGTGCTGGCCGCGGACGACAAGCCGATCGCCGGCCTGTACGCGGTCGGCAACGATCGCGCCAGCATCATGGGTGGAAACTATCCGGGTGCGGGGATCACGCTCGGTCCGATCATGACGTTCGGCTATCTGAGCGCGCGCCATATCGCGGGGCTCATCGACCTGATCGGCCCCACCGAACCGACACCATGCGCTGCCGTGGCGCATCCCGCCGACACGCGCGCGACCGCGTGAACCCGGAGCACACCATGACTACCGCGAAAGCATTCATCGATCATCGCATCTATACGATCCGGCCGCGCGGCATGGCTGAGTTCATCGAGATCTTCGACCGGCTCGCGATGCCGATCCAGGTGAAGTATCTCGGCGCGCCCGTCGGCTTCTACATGAGCGACATCGGCGCATTGAATCAGGTCGTCCACTTGTGGGGCTACGACAGCATCGCCGATTACGACGCGCGGCGCACCGCGCGCGATGCCGATCCGGACTGGCCCGCGTATCTGCAGGCATCCGGCCATCTGATCGTCGCGCAGGAAAGCCGCATCATCCGCCGCGTCGAGTTCCCGAGCCTCGCGTACCTGACGCGCTGAGTCCATAACGACGACACCCCGTTACGACATGGACGCCATTCGCGTGGAGAGGGTGGCGGTCGTGACGGGCGCCGCCGATGCGCCGCCTGGCTGACCTGTGCACGTCGCCTGGACGCCAGACATACAACGAAACATGAACATGGAGATATCCGCGCGCGTGCGGCGCATCAGCGCCGTCTTGCGCCCGGACTGAAGGAGACACACGATGAAAACCCAACCGCGTACGCTCGACGTGCAGTCGTTCATCGACGCCGAGCGCTTTTCCCCCTGCCAGTGGCTGATCCTGATCCTGTGCTTCCTGGTCGTGGCCGCCGACGGCTACGACACGGCCGCGATCGGCTTCATCGCGCCCGCGCTGACGCACGACTGGGGCATCGCGCGCAGCGCGCTCGGCCCGGTGATGAGCGCGGCGCTGGCCGGACTCGGCATCGGCGCACTTGCCGCCGGCCCCTGCGCGGACCGGCTCGGCCGCAAGACCGTGCTCGTGCTGTCGGTTGTGTGCTTCGGTGCGTGGAGCATGGTGTCGGCGCATGCGCAGTCGATCGAGGCGCTGACCGCCTTTCGCTTTCTGACCGGGCTCGGCCTCGGCGCGGCGATGCCGAACGCCGTCACGCTGATGGCGGAGTATGCGCCGGCCCGGATTCGTGGCGTGGCCGTCAACGCGATGTTCTGCGGCTTCTCGTGCGGGCTCGCGGTGGGTGGCATCACGTCGGCATGGCTGATTCCGCACTTCGGCTGGCAAAGCGTACTGACCGCGGGCGGCATCGGACCGATCGCGCTGGCGGTCGCGCTCGTGATGCTGCTGCCCGAGTCGGCGCAGTATCTCGCGGCACGACCGGGCACGCATGCGCGCATCGCGCGCATCCTCGCACGGATCGCGCCGAACGAGCGCTTCGACGACTGTACCTTCGTTGCCGCCGGCGCGCGCCCGCAGGCCGGCGGGGCGTCCGCGCTCGCGCAGGTGCTGTCCGCGCAGTTTCGTTCGCGCACCCTGATGCTGTGGGCGGCCTACTTCATGGGGCTGCTGATCTATTACCTGCTGACCAACTGGATGCCGACGCTGCTTCGCGATGCGGGCTTCAGCGCCGAAGGCGGCGCGCTGATGACGTCCCTGTTCCCGCTGGGCGGTGTGCTCGGCAACCTCGGTGTCGGATGGCTGATGGATCGCTTCAATCCGAACCGGACGATCGTGTTCGCGTATGTCGTGGCTGCGCTGCTGGTGCTCGTGGCGAGCCGCACGATCGGGCATGCCGCGTGGCTCGGCACGTTGATCTTCCTGTGCGGCACCGTGGTAACCAGCGCGGTGACGTCGATGTCGGCCTATGCGGCGAGCCTGTATCCGACGGGTTGCCGCGCGACGGGCGTGGCCTGGATGCTCGGCATCGGACGGATCGGCGGCGTGGCCGGCGCGTTCGCCGGCGCGCTGCTGATGGGGCTCGGCTGGCGCTTCGGCGATGTGTTCAGCCTGCTCGCGGTGCCGGCGCTCGTCGCGGCCGGTGCGTTGCATGCGATCGGCCGTTGCCGCACGGAAATCACGGAACAGGAGCGCGCGAGTGGCGCGGCCGTGCAGCAACACTGATGCGGCGGGGGCCTGACGAGCACGTGCGTGCGCGTTGCTTCGGGGCGGGGCATGAACAAGAAAAAAGCCACGGAGGGCTCCGTGGCTTTTCTTCTCGATCACGCAGCCGTGTCACGGCCGCGTATCGCACTCCATCGTGCGAGCGCGCTTACGCGATGCTCTTCGACCAGTTCGCATACCAGTTGCGGAACAGCGTGTACTGCGCTTCCGCGTAGTTGCGTTGCGCGTCGCTCAGTGCGTCGGTTTCGTTGAAGTGCAGCGTGTATTCCTTGTCGCCGTTCAGCACCATCAGGTGCTTGTAGAACAGGACCAGGTCGCAGCCTTCGTCGAACGACGACAGCACGGCCAGCGCCGCTTCCAGTTCCTTCGCACGTACGCGTGCCACCGCATCGCCTTGCGCGGCCTTCTTGCACAGGTCGACGAGTTGCAGCACTTCGCGCGGCAGCGCGTTGCCGATGCCGGTGATCGCGCCCGCGGCGCCGCAGTTCACGAAGCCGTGGAAGACTTGCGTGTCGACGCCGGCCATCAGCGTCACGCTGTCGTCCTGCGACGTGATGTTCTCGGCTGCGTAACGCATGTCGGCGGCACCGCCGAATTCCTTGAAGCCGATCAGGTTCGGGTGCTGGCGACGCAGTTCGAAGAACAGGTCGGCACGGGTCGCGAAGCCGTAGTACGGGCTGTTGTAGATCACGGCCGGCAGGTTCGGCGCGGCGTTCAGGATTGCGGCGAAGTGTGCCTTCTGCGCGGCCGGCGATGCGCCGCGCGACAGCACGCGCGGGATTACCATCAGGCCGTGCGCGCCGACCTTCGCGGCATGCGCCGCGTGCGACACGGCTTCCTTCGAGTTCACCGCGCCGGTGCCGACGATCGTCGGGACGCCGGCTTCGACCAGGCGCGCGACGCCTTCCTGGCGCTGCGCTTCGGTCAGCAGCGGCCAGTCGCCCATCGAGCCGCAGTACACCACCGCGCGCATGCCGAGTGCCACCAGCTCCTTGCCCTTCTTCACCAGCGCATCGAAATCCGGCTGACGGTCAGCGGTACACGGCGTCATCAGGGCCGGAATGGTGCCGGTAAAAATGTTGTCGCTCATCTCGTTTCCTCACATTCAGATAGGGTCAACTGCCATTGCTGGCAACGTGGGCGGTACGCGCGCTCGCCGTCTCGTCGGTGCTTCACGTGATCCGGACGGCGGCTGGCCACCTCTTGTTTGCCTCGGTGCCGAAACGTTGCCTCCGGTTTCGCCCGAGAGTCAGCCATCGACGAGTGCATTCTAGCCAGTTCGCATATTTTATACAATATAAAATAAAAAGGGCATGACGAAGGTGTCGTTCCGGGGCAGCGGGGCGGGCGGCGAACCCCTGCGCGCCGGCCTCTGGCGAGGATGGTGGGGCGATTCCGGCGAAGTCGGCGCGATGCGGGTCCTGGCGCCGCACGATGGTCCGTAAAGCCGGACCAACGTTGCGCAAGCTGTTCCCGTCGCGCTTTCATCTGACCGAAATCCGCTTGCTCCGATGACTCTCTGAACGACCGCCGACGTGTCGCATTTCCGCCGAAGGAATTTTTGAGATTGCTTGGATTGTGTATTGGATATTGTATAAAATCTTTCGGCGCGCTTACCCGCGAACCGGCCCGTCAAGGGAAATGGAAAATAACGAGAGGAGATACGGAGATGACAAGTCAGGTCGGCGAGGCAGTTTCGCCTGGTGGTGTGGCGACCGTGCAGGACACGGCATCGAAACGGGAATTGAAGCGGGTCGTCGCGGCGTCGATGGTCGGGTCGGTGGCGGAGTGGTACGAGTTCTTCCTGTATGGAACGGCGTCGGCGCTGGTGTTCGGCACGCATTTCTTCAAGAAGACGGGCAACCCGATCGACGGCCTGCTCGCGGCGTTCGCGCTGTATGCGGTGGGATTCGCCGCGCGCCCGATCGGCGGGCTGGTGTTCGGCTATTACGGCGACAAGTTCGGCCGCAAATACCTGCTGCAGGTCAGCCTGATCGTGGTCGGCATCACGACGTTCCTGATGGGCTGCCTGCCGACCTTCGATGCGATCGGCTACTGGGCGCCGGTGCTGCTGGTGTCGCTGCGCCTGATTCAGGGCTTCGCGTTCGGCGGCGAGTGGGGCGGTGCGATCCTGCTGGTCAGCGAGCACAGCCCGGACAACCGCCGCGGCTACTGGGCCAGCTGGCCGCAAGCCGGCGTGCCGGCCGGCAACCTGGTCGCGACGATCATCCTGCTGGTGCTGTCGAGCTCGCTGTCCGAGGCCGACTTCCTGGCGTGGGGCTGGCGCGCGGCGTTCTGGTTCTCGGCGGTGGTCGTGCTGATCGGTTTCTGGATTCGCCGCAAGGTCGACGATGCGCCGATCTTCAAGGAAGCGCAGGCGCGCCGCGCGCAGAAGCAGGAAAAGCAGCTCGGCGTGGGGCACGTGCTGAAGTACCACTGGCGGCAGGTGCTGATCGGTATCGGCGCGCGTTTCGCCGAAAACATCCTGTACTACATGGTCGTCACGTTTTCGCTGACGTACCTGAAGCTGGTCGTCGGCTTCGATACCACACGGATCCTGAAGCTGATGTTCGCCGCCAACGCGATCCACTTCTTCTTCATTCCGCTGATGGGGCTGATGTCGGACCTCGTCGGCCGCAAGCCCGTGTACCTGACCGGCGCGGTGCTGACCGCGGGCTGGGGCTTCGTCGCGTTCCCGATGATGGACACCGGCAACGACTGGATCATCATGGCCGCGATCGTGCTCGGCCTGTTCATCGAATCGATGACCTACTCGCCGTACTCGGCGCTGATGACCGAGATGTTCCCGACCAACGTGCGCTATACCGCGCTGTCGCTGTGCTATCAGGTCGCGCCGCTGATGGCGGGCTCGCTCGCGCCGTTGATCGGGCTGTCGTTGCTCGAGCGTTATCATTCCTCGACGCCGATCGCGTTGTATCTGGTCGCGGCGGCGGCGATCTCGATCGTATGCGTGGGCCTCGCGAAGGAAACGCGCGGCAAGTCGCTGCGCGACGTCGACGCCGAGGCAAGCCGACGGACCCACGCGTGACGTATGCGACCGAAGCCTGCTTGAACGCACCGAAGCCACCCGCGAGGGTGGCTTTTTTTCGGTTCATCGCGGATTCCCGGGGGAGGGCGGGGAAGACGGTCAGTGGCCTTCTACGAATTGCCTGGAGCCCTTGACGATCGCCGCCGCTTTCAGGAATTGCTCCGGTTTCCTATGGATCGCGAGCGCGCAGCCGCGACCCGCGCCGGCGCGGCGACGGTCCTGCTCGACATGTCGCGTCAGGGCAAAACCTTGCCGCCGCGGGGCGATGATTTTCGACAGTCGACGGGGTTCAGGCTGCTGCCGCCTGATGAATCGCGTCGTCTCGATCACCGCCCAGGATATCGACAAGATCGGTCAACATCCGCCCCAATTCACCCGTCATCAGAGTGACGTCCGAGTCGAAGCGTTCCTCGTCGTTTTGCGCGGTCGGATCTGTTGCTTCCTTGATCACGTCGAGCGGCGTGACACGCTTGATCGTCAGCGACGGTGTCAGCACGAAGGAGATCCGGTCATCCCAGGTCATCGCGAGGCGCATGCATTGTTTGCCGGCCTCGATGTGCCGGCGCATGTCGTTCGCTTCCAGCGCGTGGCCGACGTATCGCACCGTGGCGCCGCCTTCGCCGCTCGAGCGCAACTCGGCGTCCTGGTCCACGGTGAATCCGCCCGGCGCGTCGCCGGACAGCAGCCAATCCGTCATCGCGGCGACCGGCGAAAGCGCCACTTGAACGCCGGCGAGCGGCAATTGATCGATCGATTTGACGAGCAGGCTGCGGACGTCGTCGGCGAGCGCCTGTGCAGCCGCATCGATGACGAGCCAGCCGTTCACCGTATCGATCCATACGCGGGTATCGCGGCGAATGGTGAACGCGCGCGGCAGCAGTTCGTCGGTGACCTGCTCCTTGAGTTCGCGCAGCTGTTTTCGTCCGACCTTGAAGCCCTGCTGCTCCTCGACTTCAAGCGCGCGGGCCTTGGTCACCTGATTGACGACCGAGGCCGGGAGCAGCTTCTTTTCGGCACGAAACGTCAGCAGCATCTGCCGGTTGATCGAATACACGAGCGCGCCGTCGTCACGCGGCGACGCCCATCCGACGCGCTGCATCTCGACGCTGGTGCCCGGCTGAAACGCGTGAGGCGCCAACCATGCTTCCATCTGATCGGGGGTAACGGCCCACGGTGCCGGAAGACGATGAAGCTGAAGATTCTTGAACCACATAGGCGTGCGGGCAAAGCGCATCATTCTATATGACGGTGACGTTTGCCGGCCAGGAAGCGCCGTCAGCCTGCATGCTCATTCGGATACTCGAGCGACCGCTCCGGTTGGCAAACGGACGTTCCGATGTGAATGATTCGGATCTCGTCATCCACCAAAGTGCTCCCGACCTGCACTCAGGGTGTTCAGCATCTGGTGAATTCTCAACCCGACAAATTGGCGTTGCGGCGACATGCTACGATCAACGCGATCCGACTTTCATCCCGACGCACGATGACGACAATGTATGAATTGCTCGGTGTGTGCGAGAACGCCACCGACGAGGAAATCAAGCGCGGCTACCGAAAGGCGGCGATGAAAGCGCATCCCGACCGCAACGTCGGGTGCGAAGCGGACGCGCATGCGCGATTTCAGGAGATCAAGGAGGCATACGCGATTCTCTCGAATCCGGAGCTGCGCCGCGTCTACGACACCGTTTACGCAGAGGAAATGCTCCGTCACGCACGGCTTCGCGAAGAAGAGGAGCGCCTGAAGGCGGAGCGCGAAGCGGAATATGCGCAGTTCGTGGCATGGGCGATGCGCTTCGCCGAGCAAGGGCACAACCGCGACGTCGTGTTCGGTGTTCTGCTCGGCCGCGATTGCGATGTTCAACTCGCCGAGCGCATTGCCGACAGCGTGGTCGAGCTGCATGCGTCGCGCCAGCCTGGTGCATCGCGGGACGGACAGCATGATGAGCAGATGCCGCAATGCGACGAGAGGGCGACGCAGGCGGCATCGGCGCAAGCGTCAGAGAGCGACGCGCGAAGGAGTGACGAACACGCGCATACGGACTTTTTCCGCGCTCTGTGGCACGGCATGTTCGGGCTGCGCCCGTGAGTCCTGGTGGGCGACCGGTTTTGCGAACGCGGAACTCGACCGCGATCGGTGCCGTCTTCGGGGGATGTTCTTCGATCGACTGCTTCATGAATCGATGGCTAATTGGATTGAATCTGCATCACTAAACGGTCATTCCCATCGAGGACGATGAGTTGACACACTTGCGGGGCAGAGGCCCGAGACGGCGATACGGCCGTTGAACGGGTGCGAAGGCGCACGGGCCAAACGTCGGCGTCAGGCGGCGCGTTGCATCGTCCGAATTCGCGGCGCCTGTCCGGGTGCGACCCATGCGATGATGTGCCGTGACCAACATGAGAGATGGAATGACGACTACGTTCGACCAGGCGACAACGGCGGCGATCGCCGCATTTGCCCAATTGGATTTCTACACGGCGGTGCAAGCGATGCGCGCCGAGGCCGATTACGACCGCGAGCGAGACCGGTGGATCACGCGCTATATCGATGAGCACGGCGGCGGGGCGGACGATGCAGCATACGATGCGCTGCACGCGCAGGCCCAGGCGACCCCGGAATACGCGGAGTTCGTCGATGCGGTTCGCCGGGAAATCCTGGAATACTTCGGCGTGACCGACGATCAACTGGACTGCATGGTCCTGCTGCGCGATGACGATAGCGATGAGCTGTGGGCGGAAGTCAATCGGCAGCGGAGCGCGCTGGGAACCGGTGAAGTGCGCGGCGATCTCTGATCGTTGCTTGTCGCTGGGGTGTTGAGTCGTGCTGGGTGCAGTGGGGCGGTACCCGACATCCGCAGGCGGGCGAACGAAGGGCGCGACAGCGTGAAGCCCCATGCGGGGGCGGTTCGACGACACGGGCGCTCTGCTAATATTGTAGAAAATATGCAATATCCGCCGCTGCGCCGGCATCCTGCCTGACCGCCTTCCCCAGCCCGAACATGAACGAGAAACGCCCTGCTCTTGTCTACGCCACGCGCGCCGAAGCCGCAGCGAACGAATTGCGCCGCCGTATCCTGACAGGGGAGTATGTCGACGGCTATCAGCTTCGCCAGGATGCGCTGGCGACCGAGCTCGGCATCAGTCGGATCCCGCTGCGCGAAGCGCTCGTGCAGCTCGAGAGCGAGGGGCTCGTCAAGATCCTGCCCCACAAGGGGGCGATCGTTTCGGAACTGTCCCCGGAAGACATCACCGAACTGTTCGAACTGCGCGCGCTGCTGGAACCCGTGCTGCTGAAGAAGTCAATTCCGAAGCTGACCGCCGAGGATTTCGCGCGGCTCGATGCGATCCTCGAGGAATACAGCGAGGTGCTGCATGCGAGCCAGTCCGGGCGCTGGGGCGAACTGAACACCGAACTGCATCATCTGCTGCTGTCGCGCGCCGACCAGCCGAAGACGGCGGCGATCGTCGCGTCGCTGCTGCAGCAGACCGACCGCTACACGCGCGTGCAGTTGTCGCTGTCCGAGGCCGCGCGCGACGTGGCCGAATCCGAACACGCCGAACTGGTCGCGTTGTGCCGCAAGGGCGATGCGCGCGCGGCGGCATCGCTTCTCAAGCGGCATATCGAGCATGCGGGCGGCGAGCTGAACGCGTTTCTGCGCGATCGACGCCTCGGTCGTTGAGCGCGCGTCCGGCCAGGACGCTGCGAACACCGCGTTGCAGCGGATTCCGGCATCGAGGCGCGATCGCGTGCGAGGCGCGGCCCGTCTGGGCATCGCGGCAACGGGCCTGCATGCGTGACGTTCGCCTACCCGCCGCCGATACCCTGTAGCACCTTGCCCGTTCCGCCGCACACCGTGCACGGCTGTCCTTCGACCATGCCCGTGCCGCGGCACACGCCGCACAGGTCCTCGCCCACGCCCGGCGCATCGGGCGGCCCTTCGTCGCCCGGATTCAGCGGTGTGTCCTGATTCGGCCCTGCCGACATTCTGGTCGTCTGCATCGCATACCTCCTTTCGCATTTTCGATGTCGCCGCGAGCACGCATCGCGCGTGCCCGCGGCGACTGCATGCGTGTGGGCGCCGGTCCGTATGCCGAAAGTCGTCATCGCATCGTCGTTACAACGACGGCGCCCACATCGAGCCACGTTGCGAAGCGTGAGGTTCGCATCCGGTTGATCCTCGAGACCTGGAGTCGCGCGGCAGCGATTGTCGCGTGGTCGGTCATCCTACAACTTGCGAAATAGAAGTGGATCCCGGTGTTCGATCTCGGGAAAGCGATACAACGTCGTGCCGATTCAGATGCCGACCCATTTCCGGAAAACGTTTCGCCAAAAGTCACCCGAATAGAGAAGACTTCGCCTCATATCCCGCCGCGAGCCCGCGCCAGTGCCCGTTATAGGGTATGCACCAAGTGAGTAAAACGATTAACCGCCGTACATTCGCTCCGACACATCATACAACGTATGACTGCGATTCCTCGAAGGGCCGTACGTCGATGCATGCGGATGCCGCCCGGATCGCTGCCAAATAACGAGCAACCAGCAAGGAGACTGACGATGAAGCACCGATTCACCCGCTCCCGTAACGCACTGGCCGTCGCACTGATGGCCGGCTTCGCGGTGTCTGCGCAGGCCCGCGTGTTCCGCTCGGCGGACGTGCACGGCGACAGCTTCCCGACCAATATGGCGGTCAAGTACATGGGCGACGAGCTGTCGAAGCTGACGGGCGGCAAGGACTCGATCAAGGTGTTCGGCAACAGCGCGCTCGGCTCCGAGAAGGACACGGTCGACCAGGTGCGGATCGGCGCGATCGACATGGCGCGCGTGAACGGCGCGTCGTTCAACGAGATCGTGCCGGAATCGCTGATTCCGTCGTTCCCGTTCCTGTTCCGCGACGTCGACCATTTCCGCAAGGCGATGTACGGCCCGGCCGGCCAGAAGATTCTCGACGCGTTCGCGGCGAAGGGGATGATCGCGCTGACGTTCTACGAGAGCGGCGCGCGCTCGATCTACGCGAAGCGCCCGGTGCGCACGCCCGCCGACATGAAGGGGCTGAAGGTGCGTGTGCAACCATCCGACCTGATGGTCGACGAGATCCGGGCGATGGGCGGCACGCCGACGCCGATGCCGTTCGCCGAGGTCTACACGGGCCTGAAGACGGGCCTCGTCGACGCGGCGGAAAACAACCTGCCGTCGTACGAGGAAACCAAGCACTTCGAAGTAGCGCCCGACTACTCTGAGACGCAGCACGCGATGACGCCGGAAGTGCTGGTGTTCTCGAAGAAGATCTGGGACACGCTGTCGCCGCAGGAACAGGCCGCGATCAGGAAGGCCGCGGCCGATTCGGTGCCGTATTACCAGAAGCTGTGGACCGCGCGCGAGGCGTCGGCGCAGCAGACGGTGACGAAGGGCGGCGCAAAGATCCTGCCGGCCGCGCAGGTCGACCGCGCGGCGTTCGTGAAGGCGATGCAGCCGCTGTGGGCGAAGTACGAGAAGACGCCGCAGATGAAGCAGATCGTCGACGAGATCGAGGCAACCAAGTGACCCGTCGCACTTCCCTGAACGGCGCGGCCGCCGTGGGCTCGCCGGATGCGGCCGCCGCGGACGGTGCGACATCGTGCCGGCCGCGCGCGGCCGCGCCGCTCCTGCGTTGCGTGAACGACCTGCTGTTCCGCGCACTGGCCGTGGTCGCGTCGCTGTGTCTCGCGGCGCTCACGGTGTTGGTGTTCTACGCGGTCGTGATGCGCTACGTGTTCGAGAACGCGCCCGATTTCGTCGAGCCGATCGCGCTGCTGCTGGTGATCGTGATCGCGATGTTCGGCGCCGCGATGAAGGTGCGCGACGGCGGCCACATCGGCCTCGACTCGCTCGTGCGGCGCTTGTCGCCGTGCGCGCGCACCGTGGTGATCGCGATCCAGCACCTGAGCCTGATCGCGTTCGCGATCGCGATCATGGTCGGCTGCGGCAGCATGGCCGCCGAGACGATGGGCGACCGCATTCCGATCATCGGGCTGCCCGAGGGCGTGCGCTACCTGATCACGATTCCCGCGGCGATCGCCATCATCCTCTTCTCGCTCGAGCACCTGCTCGCGCTTCGTCGTTCTTCGTCGGGCCAATAACGTCATGGAACTCGCGATCCTGTCCGTCAGTTTTCTGCTTTTCCTCGTGCTCGGCGTGCCCGTTTCGTTCGCGCTCGGAATTGCCTGCGTGCTGACCTATATGGTCGAAGGGCTGCCGATCGCGACCGCGATGCAGTCGATGATCTCGGGAATGAATGCGTTCTCGTTCCTCGCGGTGCCGTTCTTCATCTTCTCCGGCGAGCTGATGCTGCACGGCGGCATCGCGGACCGGATCCTGCGTTTCGCGCAGGCGACCGTCGGCCACTTCCGCGGCGGCCTCGGGATGGCCAACGTCGTCGCGTGCACGCTGTTCGGCGGCGTGTCCGGCTCGCCGACCGCCGATACGTCGGCGATGGGCGGCGTGGTGATTCCGCTGATGAAGCGCGAAGGCTACAGCGCGGCCTACGCGGTCAACGTGACGACCCACGCGTCGCTCGCCGGCGCGCTGATGCCGACGTCGACCAACATGATCATCTACGCGTTCGCCGCGCAGGGGATCACGGGGATGCTGCATGGCCAGCAGGTGAGCGGCGTGTCGATCGGCGACCTGCTGTTCTCCGGCCTTCTGCCCGTGCTGTGGGTGATGGGCTTCGTGCTCGCCGCCGCGTACTGGCAGGCCGTGCGTCACGGCTATCCGCGCCGTGAAGACGGATCGTCCGCGCTGCCGGCGTTCCCGGGCTGGTATGCGGTGCTGCGCAGCTTCGTCGGCGCGGTGCCGGGCCTGATGGTGATCGCGATCATCCTCGTGTGCGTCGCGAAGGGGATCGCCACCGCGACGGAAGCGGCCGCGATCGCCGTCGTGTATTCGCTCGTGCTGACCGCGATCGTGTACCGCACGCTGACCGTCGAGAAACTGCGCCGCGCGCTGTCGCATGCGGCGCGCACGACGGGCGTCGTGCTGCTGCTGATCGCCGTGTCGAACATGCTGCGCTTCCAGATGTCGTACCTGGAGATTCCGGATGCGATCGAGGGGCTGCTGAAGCAGTCGACCGCGGCGCCTTGGCTGATGCTGCTGTACATCAACATCATCCAGGTGTTCCTCGGCACGTTCGTCGACATGGCCGCGCACATCCTGATCACGACGCCGCTGTTCCTGCCGATCGCGATGGCATGCGGCGTCGGGCCGGTGCAGTTCGGGATCATGCTGCTGCTGAACTGCTCGCTCGGCCTCGTTCATCCGCCGATCGGTTCGGTGCAGTTCGTCGGCTGCGCGATCGGCAACGTGTCGATCGGCGAGACGACGAAGATGGCGTGGCCGTATTACCTCGCGATCTTCAGTGCGATCAACATCGTCACGTACATGCCGTTCTTCTCCACCTGGCTGCCGAGCCTCATCAGCGGGCACGCGGTGTTCTGATCGCGCGTTTCGCCCGTCGCGGCGCCGGACGACCGAGGTTATCCGGCGCCGCGGTCACGTCTACGGTGTGCTTCACGCACGGCAAATTCACATCGACATGAAAAGAGCATGGCGCGCCGTCGCGGCCGCCGCATTCGCGTTGGCCGCATCGCTCGCGCATGCGGCGACGTAAGCGTATGTCTCGAACGGCGACAGCCGCGGCATTCCGGTGTTCGGCGTCGTCCCGGTCGCACGGCGGCGGTCACACGCCGTGCGGCAACCTGTGCGATGATTCGCCGCTTCGCGTTCGTCGCAGAACGCCGCGGATCGCGGCGCCCGTTTCTGGGCCGCCGCCGATCGCATTGACATCCGGAGACGACATGCCCGCACACATTGTTCATGGCAGCACCCTGCATTACCAGGATCACGGCGCCGGCTTTCCGGTGCTGCTTGGACACAGCTACCTGTGGGATTCGGCGATGTGGGCGCCGCAGATCGACGCGCTATCGAGCCGCTATCGCGTGATCGTGCCGGACCTGTGGGGGCATGGCGCGTCCGACCCGCTGCCCGACGGCACCCAGACGCTCGACGACCTCGCCGCTCATGCGAGCGCATTGCTCGATGCGCTCGAGATCGAGCAGTGCGCGGTCGTGGGGCTGAGCGTCGGCGGGATGTGGGGCGCGCGGCTCGCGTTGCGCGAACCGCGGCGCGTGCGCTCGCTGGTGCTGATGGATGCATCGCTGGAGGCCGAACCCGACGCGACGCGGTTGCGTTACTTCGGAATGCTCGACGCCATCGACGCCGCCGGTTGTATCGTGCCGCCGCTGCTCGATGCGATCGTGCCGCTGTTCTTCCGGCCGGACGTGAACCTTGCCGACCCGGTGCCGACCGCGTTTCGCGCCGCGCTCGCGAACCTGCCGTCCGACCGGCTGCGTCAGTCGATCGTCCCGCTCGGCCGGCTGATCTTCGGGCGACCGGATACGCTGGCCGCACTCGCCGAACTGGATGCCGAGCGCACGCTGCTGATGTGCGGCGCGGGCGACATGGCGCGCCCGCCGTCGGAGACGGTGAAGATGGCGGGCGTGATCGGTTGCCACCATGCGCTGGTGCCGGATGCCGGCCACATCTCGAGTCTGGAGAATCCCGCGTTCGTCACGCGGACGCTGCTCGACTGGTTCGACGAACAGCAGCTCGCGGCGGGCTGAGCACCGTACGCGATGCCGGCGGCGGGCGCCGCGCGGCGTCGCAACGACTTGCGTTACTGCATCACTGCATTACGCGCGTTCGCCGACCGGCGTGAACTTGCGGTCGCGCACGCGCCCCTCGTCAACGCCGCGGCGAATCAGGTCCTGCGCTTCCGCGCGGCTCGCGACACACGGCGCGGAGCCGGGCAGCGGCCGCCGTGCGGTTTCGCGCAGCGCGAGCACCGACACGATGCCGATGAACGACGCGCCCATCAGGTAGTAGGCCGGCATCATCAGGTCGCCGGTGCGATCGACGAGCCATGCGGTGACGAGCGGCGTTGTGCCGCCGAACAGCGACACTGACACGTTGAAGCCGATCGCGAGCGCGCCGTAGCGGATCCTCGTCGGGAACAGCGCGGGCAGCGCCGACGGCATCACGCCGGTGAAGGTCGACAGCAGCGTACCGTAGATCAGCATCCCGCCGAAGACCGACAGCATCTCGCCGGAGCGGATCAGCAGCAGCGCGGGCACCGACAGCACGAGCAGGCCGACGCAGCCGAACATCATCACCGGCTTGCGGCCGAGCCGGTCCGACAGATGCCCGGCGTAAAGCGTCATCGGCATCATCAGCACCATCACGAGCAGCACCATGAACAGGCCGTGCGTTTCGTTGAAGTGCAGCGTCGCCGACAGGTAGTTGGGCAGATACGACAGCGCCATGTAGTCGGTCACGTTGAAGATCAGCACGAGACCGACACACTGGAGCAGTGGCCTCCACTGTTCGACGAGCAGCGTGCCGAACGACTGTTTCGGGCGCGATCGTTCGTCCGCTTCGCGCGCTTCGGCTTCCTTCTTGAACGCGGGCGTCTCCTCGAGCTTGATCCGGATGTACAGGCCGACGAGGCCCAACGGACCGGCGATGAAGAACGGCACACGCCAGCCCCACGACAGCAGCGCTTCCGGCGACAGCGACGCGGTGAGCAGCGCGACGACGCCGGCGCCCATCACATAACCGATCAGCGTGCCGAACTCGAGGAAACTGCCCATGAAGCCGCGGCGCTTGTCGGTCGAGAACTCGGCGATGAAGGTGGCGGCGCCGCCGTATTCGCCGCCGGTCGAGAAGCCCTGCACGAGACGGGCGACGAGCAGCAGTATCGGCGCCATGATGCCGATCGACGTGTAGCTGGGGATCAGGCCGATCGCGAAGGTGCCGACGGCCATCATGATCATGGTGGCGGCGAGCACGCGCTGGCGGCCGATGCGGTCGCCGAGCGGGCCGAACACCATGCCGCCGAGCGGGCGCACGAGGAACGCGGCGGCGAACGTGCCGAAGGTCGCGAGCAGCTGCGCGGACGGGCTGCTGGACGGGAAGAACACCTTGCCGAGCGTGACGGCGATATAGCTGTAGACGCCGAAGTCGAACCATTCCATCGCATTGCCGAACGCCATGGCTCCGACCGCACGCTTCAGGACGGCAGGGTCGACGATCGTGATGTCGTCCAGCTTGAGGGACTTGCGCGAAGACCGGGCTTTCGCGGGGTGCGCTTGCGATGAACTCAAAGAACGCTCCTGGAGAAGCCTTCGGCTGGCCGAGCGGATTCGGAACCGTCGGGGACGAAGGCGGTTGTCTCGGGATCGCCGTGATGTCGGTGATGCGGCGCGCGTCACGCGACATCCGGCAGGTGTGTGCTGGTGTGAAGCAGTGTAGAGAAACGGGAAACGCTGACTATCGGTCATGCGCCCGGAAATCGGTCGAAAACGACACGGATGGCGCAGCTGGGCAACTCCGGGTAACAGCAGGTTCGGCAGATGGCGGTCCGGGCCGCGTCGATGGCGGTCTATACCGGGCGTTGATCTTGCCGGTGGCGGATCGTGCGGGCATGGGATCGGCGATGCATCGCGTACGGATGCACGCGATGGAAGTCGCACCGAATCCAGACGCATATTCGCGTGCCGAAGTCGGTGCAATATAATTCGGACTGCGAATACACGGCGGCGGCGATTCGGCACTTGAACCGCCGCTTGCGCATCAGAACATGTGGCGGATCCCGACGTTCGCGCCGACGGTCGTGCCGGTGACCGCGTAAAGCGCGTTGTTGATCCCGAGCCCGGTGTTCATCGCACCGTGGTTGTTGACCATCGCGACTTGCGCGTACAGCGCGGTTGCCTTCGACAGGCTGTAGGTCGTGCCGACGGCTGCGAGCAGCGAGTGATTGGCGGTGTCGTTGCGATCGCTGGTGAACCAGACGCCGCCGTTCAGGTCGACGGCGGGCGTGGCCTGGTAATCGAGGCCGCCGCCATACACGTTGTTGCTGAACGATCCGCCGACCTTGTAACTCGTGAACGATGCCTTCGCGGTGACCGGGCCGAAGCGGTACGCGGCGCCGATCGTGCGCCCGACGAACGCGACGGTGCTCGGCGTCGGCGTCGGGTTGGTGCCGTCGTTGCCGTCGTAGAACGCGGCGTCGATCATGAAGCCCTCATGTTCGTACTTGAGGCTCGCCGAATACTGGCGGCCGGCCTGGAAGTCGCCTGCCTTGCCGCCGAACGCGAACATCGCGCTGCCGGTGAGGCCGGCGATCGTCGGGCTGGTGTACGACACGGCGTTCGGGTTGAACAGGCCCGTCACCAGCACGTTGTCGACGTAGTTGATCAGCCCGCTACCGAAGTGCGAGAAGCTGCGCGGATCCGAATCGAAGATCGCGAGCAGGAACGGCGAGTACTGCACGCCGGCCTTGACCGTGCCGAAGCCGCCGTCGAGCCCGACCCACGCCTGGCGGCCGAAGAAGTTGCCGTTCGAATGGGCGAACGCGCCATTGGTGACGGCAAAGCCGCTTTCGAGCTGGAATTTCGCCTTGAGGCCGCCGCCGAGATCCTCGGTGCCGGTCATCCCGAACGTCGTGGGCGTCATGCCGGTGTCGGTCATCGCGAACTGATGGCCGGCGTTCGCGCCGGTGGCGGCGTCGAGCGTCTTGCTCGTATACAGCAACGCGGCGTCGAGGTTGCCGTACAGCGTCACGCTGCTCTGCGCGAAGGCGCTGCTGCCCACCATCGCGCCCGCCAGCGCGGCGCAACCGATCACGATTCTGCTTTTCATTGGGTGTCTCCAGTGTTGTTGTACGTCGATGCATCGAACGGGGAATGCGCTGGACATCCGACAAGCGGTGTCCGGTGCGCGGGCCGCATACGCAGGATGGGGCGCGGCGGAACGCACGTGCGTGGCCGGGTGTCGGCCGCATGCGACGCGTTCATGGCGGGGATGGGCGCCCGAACGCGCGTGCGTCGAAGAGGTTGGGTAGGGCCGGCCGATGCCGGCCCCGTCGTTCAGAGTGGCTGGCCGAGCTGCTCGAGGATCGCCGGGTTCTCGAGCGTGGACGTGTCCTGCGTGATCGCCTCGCCCTTGGCGAGCGAGCGCAACAGGCGCCGCATGATCTTGCCCGAGCGCGTCTTCGGCAGGTTGTCGCCGAAGCGGATGTCCTTCGGCTTCGCGATCGGTCCGATCTGCTTGCCGACCCAGTCGCGCAGCGTCTTCGCGAGCGCCGCCGCTTCCTCGCCCTCCGGACGCGAACGTTTCAGCACCACGAACGCGACCACCGCCTCGCCCGTCGTGTCGTCCGGGCGGCCGACCACCGCCGCTTCCGCAACCAGCTCGTGCGAAACCAGCGCCGACTCGATCTCCATCGTGCCGAGCCGGTGACCCGACACGTTCAGCACGTCGTCGATGCGGCCCATGATCGTGAAGTAGCCGGTGTCCTTGTCGCGCACCGTGCCGTCGCCGGCGAGGTAGAGCGTGCCGCCGAGTTCCTCGGGGTAATAGCTCTTCTTGAAGCGCTCCGGGTCGCCCCAGATCGTGCGGATCATCGCCGGCCACGGACGCTTGACGACGAGAATGCCGCCTTGCCCGTTCGGCACGTCCTGGCCGGTCTCGTCGACCACCGCGGCCATGATGCCCGGCAGCGGCAGCGTGCACGAACCCGGCACCGTCGGCGTCGCGCCCGGCAGCGGCGTGATCATGTGGCCGCCGGTTTCGGTCTG
>NZ_CADFEC010000031.1:0-68877 GCF_902833195.1 Burkholderia sp. BCC1638 | reverse complement strand
GCGCCACAACCAAGCGCTCATCGCGCTCGCACGGCGACGCTGTGACGTCCTGTTCGCCATGCTGCGCGACGGCACCATTTACCAACCCAAGTCAGCCCCTACCGCTTGACGAAACACATAGGGGCACCCTCCCGATGTCCGTCCCCGGATGGCCGTCCCGCAACTATGAAACAATGACCGGTACCGGCTTTGCCGCGTGGCCCTTGCCCGCGTGCGGGCGCCGTTACCGAACGAGGTGCAACATGATCCACAAGCTCACATCAGAAGAACGCAAGACCCGGCTCGAAGGCCTGCCGCACTGGACGGCCGTGCCGGGCCGCGACGCGATCCAGCGCAGCCTGCGCTTCGCCGATTTCAACGAGGCCTTCGGCTTCATGACGCGTGTCGCGATCAAGGCGCAGGAAATGAACCACCATCCGGAATGGTTCAACGTGTACAACCGCGTCGACGTGACGCTGTCGACCCACGACGCGGACGGCTTGACCGAACGCGACATCGCGCTCGCGACGTTCATCGACCAGGTGTGCGCCCACACGGAACCGGCCGCCTGAGACGTTCCTCTACCGCCGCGCGTCTTTCGACGCGCGGCGCGTCAACTTTTCATTTCGATGAACGTTTTCTAGGATGTACTCAGCGAAAGCCTTCAGCTTTCCAAGCCATCCTTAAGGCGCACGTAAGTCTCGTACGCTTTCCGCGCCTTGGGGTCCAAACCTTCCAGTTGCAGCGCGCCTTCGCGCTGTACAATCAGCAGCGCATACGGCTTGGAGAGCGCGCTGGCCTCTTCGCAGAGTTTGAGTTCGTCGCCGCTCGACGGCGAGCGGGCGCGCCAGAAATTGATCGCGGCTTCGAGGTCGTGAATCGAAATATCGGACATGATTGGATTTAATCGTTCGCTGGCCGCCATGCTTGATTGTCAGGCGATGCGGCGCCCCTGTGGAAACGGCGTCGTGCTGTCCGCGTGCCTGAACCGCCAACCCATTGTACTTGAGCGAACTTCATGCGACTCCTTCTGATCGAAGACGACCGCCCCATCGCACGCGGTATCCAGAGCAGCCTCGAGCAGGCTGGCTTCACCGTCGACATGGTGCATGACGGCATCTTTGCCGAACAGGCGCTGGCACAAAACCGCCACGAACTCGTGATCCTCGACCTCGGCCTGCCGGGCATCGACGGAATGACGCTGCTCACACGCTTTCGCCAGACCAATCGCCACACGCCGGTCATCGTGCTGACCGCGCGCGACGAATTGAACGACCGGATTCAGGGCCTGAACTCCGGCGCCGACGATTACATGCTCAAGCCGTTCGAGCCGGCCGAGCTCGAAGCGCGCATCCGCGCGGTGATGCGCCGCAGCGGCCCGCACAGCGACATGCCGCGTCCGGAAGTGTCGCTCGGCGGTGTCCGCCTGTCGGGCGTCGATCGTCGCATCTTCAACGACGACAAGCCGCTGGAACTGTCGCCGCGCGAATTCGCGGTGCTCGAAATGCTGCTGCTGCGTCATGGCCGTGTGGTCAGCAAGGCCCAGCTGCAGGATCACCTCACGCACTTCGGCGGCGATCTCGGCGACACCGCGATCGAAGTCTACGTGCACCGGGTGCGCAAGAAACTCGAGCAGTGCCGTGTCGAAATCGTCACGGTGCGCGGCTTCGGCTACCTGCTGCAGGAAATCCGCCAGACCGCGAGCGTCTGAGCGGCGCCGCACGCCGGCCGGCCGCGTGCCGCCGGCAAGCCGCCCTGCCCGCGTCGCCGTCCGACGCACGTCCGCGCCGCTCCCCGTGAGCGGCGCTTATCCATTTGCCCGTCGAAATGTCTTCTGATCCGGCTGTCACCACCAGCCTGCGCCGCTCGCTGCTTCGACGCCTCGCCGCGCCGCTGTCGATGCTCGCGCTGATGAGCGGCCTGATTGCCTACTGGCTCGCGTGGCAATACACGCAACACGTGATCGACCGCTCGCTCGCCGATCTCGCCACCGCCATCTCCAAACAGATCCAGATCGCCGGGCCGGACGCGCCGTTCACGGTGCCACCGCTCGCGCAGGCGATGTTCTCCGATCCGGCGGAGGCGCTGATCTACCGGATCAGCGACGGCGAACAGGAACTCGCCGGCGACCCGAAGCTGCCGCTGCGCGGCATCAACGTGCGCCGCATGCATCACGCGTACGTGTTCGAGGCCGAGTACGACAATCGCGCGGTTCGCGTCGCGCAGGTGCGCGTCGACGATGTCGAAGGCGGCAAGCCGATGGTGGTCGAGGTCGCGCAGCCGGTGCGGCACCGCTACCGGATCGCGGCCGAATTCCTCGTCGCGATCATGATGCCGCTGCTGCTGTTGCTGCTCGCGGGCTGGGGCATCGTGTGGCGGGTCGTGAACCAGCAGCTCGGCCCGCTCACGCATCTCGCCGATTCGCTGAACCGGCAGACCCATACGTCGCTGGAGCCGGTCGACGAGACCGACGTGCCGCTCGAGATCCGGCCGCTGACGAGCGCAATGAACGCGCTGCTCGGCCGCCTGAAGACCGCGCTCGACGCGCAGCGCAAGTTCATCGCGGACGCCGCGCACCAGTTGCGCACGCCGCTCACGGCCGTGAAGCTGCATGCCGAGCAGGCCGCCGTCGCGCGCGACCCGCAGCAGACCTACGCCGCGGTGCGCGAACTGCGCGCGGCCGCCGACCGCGCGGTGCGGCTGTCGAACCAGTTGCTGTCGCTCGCGCGTGCGGAGCCGGGCGAACAGGCCGCGCGTTTCGTCGACGTCGATCTGGCCGCGATGGCGTTCGAGACGGGCGCCGAGTGGGTGCCGCGCGCGCTCGCATCGCATGTCGACCTCGGCTTCCAGCGCAGCGACGATCCCGGCGAAGACGAGACGCTGAACGTGCGCGGCAACCCCGTGCTGCTGCGCGAAGTGATCGCGAACCTGCTCGACAATGCGCTGAAATACGTGCCGCTCGCACGGCCGGCCGGCGCGCGGATCACGGTGAACGTCGCGCGCGGCGCGCTCGAGGACGGCCAGCCGGCCGCCGAGATCGTCGTCGAGGACAACGGCCCGGGCGTGCCGGCCGGCCAGCAGGCCGACCTGTTCAAGCGCTTCTTCCGCGGCGATGCGCAGAGCGGCAACGGCGTCGAGACGGGCGCCGGGCTCGGGCTCGCGATCGTGCACGACATCATCGCGATGCACGGCGGCACGGTGTCGTACGAGGATGCAGCGGAAGGCGGTTCGCGTTTCGTGGTGCGGGTGCCGCTCGCCAAGCGCACCGCGAAGCCGGCGAGCGAGACGCCGGCCGCCGCGCCGACGCACTGAAGCGCGCGCGCCAGCCAGTATCGGGCGGGACGGACGGCCGCGCGGCGGCCATCCGGTGAAGGTGAAGCAGCCGCGCACGATGCGCGGCCGCGCCGGTCACTTCTTCTTTTTCTTGTCCTTCGCGCCGGACTCCGACTTCCGGTCCTTCTTCTTTTTCTTCTTGCCGTCGTCGTCCGGCGTGGCGAGCAGCGTGCCGCGACACGCGGCCGCGCCGCAATGGCACGCGTATTCGCGCTTGAGCTTCTTCGTCAGCTTCTCGTCGATCACGAGGCCATAGTCGTAGAACAGCTCTTCTTCCGGCCCGATATCGCGCAGCGCGTGGATGAACACGCGTCCCTTGATCTCCTCGGCCTCGCAGTTCGGCGCGCACGAATGGTTGATCCAGCGCGCGCTGTTGCCGTCGATCTTGCCGTCGATCACGCCGCCCTCTTCCAGTGCGAAGTAGAACGTATGATTCGGCTCGTTCGGGTCGTGCGGATGGCGGCGCAGCGCTTCCTTCCACGAAATTCGCTCGCCCTTGTATTCCACTACGCGTTCGCCGGCCTTGATCGGCTCCACCGCGAACACGCCCTTGCCGTGTACTCCCGAGCGGCGCACCGAGATCCTGCGTGAACTCATCGAACGAATCCTTTGAAGACGACTTGAATGGAAGACGGCCGCGTTTGCGTCCTGCGCGGCCCTGCGTCGCGCGAAACGAAAACGCGGCACCGGTCGGTGCCGCGTCGGGGCATGCGGCGAATCACCCGCATCCTACACGTTCACGATTGCTTCGTTCAACATCGCGCGCAATATCGCGCGCATGACGCTCAACGCTGGCCGAATGCGATGTCGCCGAACAACGTCTTGTGCTCGCGCGGCTGCGAACGCCAGTACTGCGGCGGCGCCGAAACCTGCGCGCCGAGCTCGGCGGCCGCATGCCACGGCCAGCGCGGGTCGTACAGCATCGCGCGCGCCATCGCGACGAAATCGGCGTCGCCGGACTCGATCAGCCGGTTCGCATGCGCGGGCTCGTTGATGAGGCCGACGGCGATCGTCGGCATCCCGACCGCGCGCTTCACCGCCTGCGCGAACGGCACCTGGTAACCGGGCGACAGCGGAATCTTCTGCAGCGGCGACACGCCGCCGGACGACACGTCGATCCAGTCGCAGCCGCGTTGCTTCAGTTCGTGCGCAAACGCGATCGTATCCTCGAGTTCCCAGCCGCCCTCGACCCAGTCGGTCGCCGACACGCGCACGCCGACCGGCCGGTCCGCCGGGAACGCCGCGCGCACGATCTCGAAGATCTCGAGCGGAAAGCGCATCCGGTTTTCTCGCGAGCCGCCGTATTCGTCGGTGCGCTGGTTCGAAAGCGGCGACAGGAACTGATGCAGCAGATAGCCGTGCGCCGCGTGCACCTCGATCGCATCGATGCCGAGGCGCGCCGCACGCTTCGCGGCCGCAGCGAACGCTTCGCGGATCCGGTTCAGGCCGGCCGCGTCGAGCGCGAGCGGCGGCGTCTCGCCGTCCTTGTGCGGTGACGCCGACGGCGCATGCGGCAGCCAGCCGCCATCGGCGACGGACACGAGCTGGCCGCCCTTCCACGGCACCTCGCTCGACGCCTTGCGCCCCGCATGCGAAAGCTGCATCGCGACCCGGACCGGCGAATGCTTGCGGATCGCCCCCAGCACGGGCTTGAGCGCCGCTTCGGTCACGTCGTCCCACAGGCCGAGGTCGCCGGCCGTGATGCGCCCGTCGGGTTCGACGGCGGTCGCTTCGATGCAGAGCAAGCCCGCGCCGGACAGCGCGAGATGGCCAAGGTGAATCATGTGCCAGTCGGTCGCCTCGCCGCGCTCGGCCGAGTACTGGCACATCGGGGAGATCACGATCCGGTTCGGAAGGGTCACGCCGCGCAGCGTGAACGGAGAAAACAGCGCAGTCATGGATGCCGCTCGCCAGGAAAGGGAAAGAGCGGACCAGCGTAGCATGCGGGCTCGAAGCCTGCTGGCAGCCGGTTCGGCAGTAAGCGGATGGTCAGGCAGGGCCGGCGTGCAGCCGGCAACGAGGCAGCGTGCACGCGGCGTACGGCGGTGCACCGGCCGGCAATGCCCGCCCGCGGGCCGGTCACGCGCGATGCCGCTCGCCCGGGATCAAAGCCCGACGCTGTCGAGCCACTCGCCGAACATGCGTCGCGCGGCCGTCTCCAGCACAGGACCGTGCTGAACGGTGTCGGCGCGCAACTGGCGCGCGTCGATGCCGGGCGTCGACGCGATTTCGCCGGCGTTGCCGATCAGCCAGGGTTCGAAACGGTCGGTGCGGATTTCAGGATGACATTGCAGCGCCAGCACGTGCTGCCCCCACGCGAACGCCTGGTGGCGGCACGCCGGTGTCGAGGCGAGATGGATCGCGCCGCCGGGCAGGTCGAACGTATCGCCATGCCAGTGCAGCATCGAGGTCACCGCGCCGTCGAGGTGGCGCAGCGGCGACGCGCGGCCCGCGTCGGTGAGCGTCAGCGGCGCCCAGCCGAGTTCCTTCTGCGCAGCCGGATAGACGCGCGCACCGAGCGCGCGGGCGATGAACTGCGCGCCGAGGCAGATGCCGAGGATCGGCAGTCCGGCGTCGATGCGCTGGCGCACGAGTGCCGCGAGCGGCGCGATCGACGGATACTGCCCGTCCTCGTACACGCTGAGTGGCCCGCCGAGCATCACGAGCAGCGCCGGCTTGAGCGCGTCGAGCGCCTCGACGCGCGACGATCCGACGTCGACGTAGCGCACCCGCCGCCCGCGCTCTCCGAGCACCTGCTCGAAGCTGCCGAGGTCCTCGAAATGCACGTGGCGGATCGCGACCACTTCTGCGTTCATCATCGGCCTCCCGGTCGATCGACGGACGTCAGCCGGCGAACACCTTCCAGGTCTTCTTTTGCGTCGCCGCGTCGGCTTCTTCGTGCACCGAACAATCGAGACGCAGATCGCTGTCGGCCATCGACAGATCGAGCGCCGCGCAGTGATGCACGGTCTTCTTCGACTGCTTGCCCGGCTGGAAATGCGCGCACGTCAGGCACATGCGCTGCGGCGGCGTCGCACCGGCCACCTGCAGTTCGCGCAGCGTCTTCAGCAGCGCACGGTACAGCGTGCCCTGCTCGTCCGCACCGAGCTTGCCGACCGCTTTCGTCAGGAATTCAGGCCATTGCAGCGCCTTCTTCGCCGCGGTACGGCCGCGGGCCGACAGGCGCACGGCGAGCGCACGGCCGTCGTCCAGTGCGCGACGCTTCTCGACGAGACCCTTCGTCTCGAGCGTGCTGACCGCATCGCTGGTGGTCGCAGCCGTGAGCTGCGTCTCGCGTGCGATCTCGCCGAGCCGCATCGGGCCCTTGCGTTGCAGCAGCAGCACGAGGATCTCGCCCTGCGTCGGCGTGAGGCCTGCGCCTTCCGCCCAATCCCATGCCTGGCTTCGCATGGCCGTACTCAACCGCAGCAAGCTGTGGGTCACACGTCCCGAAGCCTGATTCCCGTAAACGCCTTCGCTCATAGTCTTTTCGCTTTGCCGCCGCCCGGATCGCCGAGCAGCCGTAGTGTGGAGATCGAATGTCATCTCAAAACAGACGCCCGTTGAAGAGCGTCGACACGGCCGTCGCGAGGCACACGCGGCGGTCGCGTTCGCGGCGACCGGTGAGACACGGGTCGTTCCGGTGTCCGCAAAGCCGACATTCTAAGCGAGAGCGGAAAATCGCACAGCTAAGTTATCCCCTGCATTCTGTGGAAAATCGCTGGATAACCGGATTTTTTCGTTGTGCCGGCAATCTCTGCCGACCCCACAACCGAACGCGCAAACATTTTCCTGTTCGAATCGGCCATCGTGCCGACAGCATCGGTCCACCGGGTTATCCATCCCGCAGAGCGTTGACTTTGAAGCGGAATATCGGGTTATCCACAGATTTTCAGGACGACTGGCGACGCGCTGCGCACGAATCGGCGCCGAACGGCGTTCAGCGAATCGCCGCGCGGTCGAGCCTGTAATCTGCAAAACATTTTTTCATTCACGCCAGCGCAGGCACTGCTGACGGACCGTCTCGTTCAGCGATTTTTCCTGTTTGAAAACGGTTCTCAACCACGATGCGTCATTCACGCGCGCCTTCGCGAGCGCGCCGATCTCGTCGAGCGCCGCGCGCGAGCCGAGCGCGGCCGCATGCGGCGCGATCCGGTCGAGCGTGTCGAGGATGTCTTCCGCGATCGTGCGGCGCTCACCTGTCTGAGGATTGACGCAGGTGCCCTCGAGCCCGAAGCGGCACGCTTCGAAACGGTTGAATGTGTAGACGAGATAGTCGTCCTCCGACAGCTTCAGCGGCCGGTCGGTCAGCAGGTAGCGCGCGAGCGTCTGGATGTAGCAAGCAATCGCGGCAGCGCGATCAACCGACAGCGGCGTGTCCATCACGCGCACCTCGATCGTCCCGTAACCGGGCTTCGGCCGGATGTCCCAGTAAAAGTCCTTCATCGAGTTGACGACGCCCGTGTTGACCATCTTCATGAAGTACTCCTCGAAGCTGTCCCAGGTCAGCACGAACGGCGCGCGGCCCGACAGCGGGAACGCGAACACCGAATTCAGGCGTGCCGAATGGAAGCCGGTGTCGACGTTCTGCACGAACGGCGACGACGCGGACAGCGCGATGAAGTGCGGAATGAAGCGCGACATCGAGTGCAGCAGGAACAGCGCGCTGTCTGGATCGGGACAGCCGATGTGCACGTGCTGGCCGAACACGGTGAACTGCTTCGCGAGATAGCCGTACAGCTCGGAGATGTACTGGAAGCGCGGCGCGTCGTAGATCTGCCGGTCGCTCCACTGCTGGAACGCGTGCGTGCCGCCGCCGGCGAGCCCGACGTTGAGCTGGTCGGCCGCCTTCACGAGCACGTCGCGGATCGCGTGCAGCTCGCTGACCGCCTGCTCGTGCGAATGGCAGATGCCGGTCGACAGCTCGATCATGCTCTCGGTGATTTCGGGTGTGATGTTGCCGGGGAAGGTCTCGCCTTGGATGAGGCGCATCAGGTCGGATGCCGCCTTGGTCAGGTCGTAGTTGTGCGTGTTGACGACCTGGATCTCCAGTTCGACGCCGAACGTGAACGGTTCGGAATTGACGAAAGTTTCGAGTGCCATGGCAGGTTCCGGAAATCAGTTGCCGTCGCTGCGTTCGCTGACCGCCGACAGGCAGCGGTAGACGACGAACGGGCTGACGAGCTGCAGGATCACGATCGTGCACATCACGATCGCGCGCAGATGCGGGTCGAAATTCGGATAGAGCTGGTAGGTGTCGTCGACGAGCAGGTACGACAGCGCGGACATCGGCGTGAGCGCGATACCGAGCGCGATGCCCTGCTTCATCCCGATGCCGCTCGGCTTCGCGAACGCGACGACGCCGGCCAGCTTCGCCACGAGCCGCGTGACGATCAGCGCGATCGCGAGCAGCCCGCCGAGCGCGATGTCGCCCCACGTGAACGACGTGAGCGTCAGCACGAACAGCACCACCGTCAGCAGCCAGCCGGCCGTGCCGAAATGCTCGGGCCACAGCTGCGGCCGCGCTTCGAGGTTCTTCACGATGATGCCGGCGAGCAGCAGCGTGAGCAGCGTCGACAGCTTCAACGCCTGCGCCACCGCGATCGCGAGCATCACGAGGCCGAACAGCGCGACGAACGAATGCTCGTCGCGCATCGTCGAGGTCATGTGGCGGAACAGGTAATTGCACGCGCGCGCGACCAGGTACGCGACGATGAACGAACCGGCGATCAGGTAGACGGGCTGCAGGATCGTCGCGAAAACGTTCCCGTACGCCTCCTGGTGGAGCCAGCTCGTGACGAGCTTGGTCAGCACGATCGCGTACACGCTGTTCAGCGCGGTCAGCGTGATGAGGCGCTGCGACACCTGCCCTTCCGCACGCAGTTCGGTCTTGAGCTGGATCACCATCGACGGCGACGTCGCGATCGCGATCGCCGACAGCACGAGCGCGACCATGCCCGACACGCCGAGCGCGAGCATCACGAACAGCACGAGCACGAACGTCAGCGTCGCCTCGGCAAGGCTCGACGCAATGAGCCACGGATTGCGGCGAATCCATTTCAGGTCGAGACGGCTACCGAGTTCGAACAGCAGCAGGCCGAGTGCGACGTCGATCAGCAGCCGCGAGGTTTCGTCGGTGCTCGCGTCGATCACGCCGAATCCGAACGAACCGGCGACGAGACCGATCACCGCATAGCCGGTGATGCGCGGCAACCGCCATGCGCGGTAGCACAGCTCGCCGCACAGACCGGCCGCGAACAACGCGAGCCCGGCCCAGAACACGGCATCCGGCGCGAGCGGCCAGTTGGGCAGGAATGAGAACGCCGACTTCATCGTGGTGACTTCTCCTTTGGAAGCAATCGCCAGCGGCGCGGGGTCAAGCGTCAGAAATGAGATGCGCGCCGGCTGGGTATCGCCCCGAATGTGATTGTTGTGGTCGACGACGGCGGGACATGGGATCCGCCTTTTTCCGCCGTCCGGCGGAACTGTCGTTCAGGCTGCCGATCTGGATTGTCGGCCTGGTGTGTGAACGGACTGCGCAGTCTCGAAGATTCAGATTCGAAATCGTGCCGACCGTTCCATTGAAGCATGTCCGGCGCCTGGCCGAACGAACGCGAAGGAAACCGATTGTGCCACAGCTTTTTCGCTCCGGAACCGATCGAATCGACTCGCGGCCCTGTGAGGCGCCACAGGTCTTTGGTTTCAACGGTTTACTTGTATATATACGTAGTAGAAGTTAACAAGACGCGCACAGTTCTGTGGATAACTTCGGTTTACGCAACAAGATCAAGGTGTTGGCGCAGCGATAACCCGTTGCACAGGCTGTTTGCTCACAGCGGTTTGAGTTGAGCAACTTTCGGGCCGTTGGACGACTGTGCCGAGTTGCCCAGTTTACGTCCACTGTGATTGCACACGAACCGCGCGTGGATTCCGCGCGGTTATCCACAGCGTCGAGTGGATAACCTTGCGCGAAAAAATCGAAGGACTGTGAGATTTCGGCTGACGAGATCAGCCGATCTGGCGGCCGCGCAGCGCACGGATCAGGAATCGGGCGGGGTCGACGGCATCGGCGAGTTCGCGCTCGAGCGGCAGCGGCTCGCCTTCGAGTTGCGACGCGATCAGTTCGGCGCCGAGCGCCGCCCACACCAGGCCACGGGAGCCGTAGCCGAATGCGCCGTAGAGCCCAGCGGTGCGCGGCAGGTCGCGCGCCTTCGCACCGCTCAGCGCGCGTGCGTTCGCGATGGTCTGCGCTTCGTCGGCAAGCGGGCCGATCACCGGCACGCGGTCGGCGACGACCCAGCGAAACGCGACGCGCCCGCGCAGCGTCCCGACGTCCGGCAGCTCGCCGATCAGGCCGGGCAGCAGATGCCGCACGCGCTCGATATTTTCGATATGTCCGGCGGGGCGCATCGCAGGATCGAGGTCGTCGGGTTCGAACGTTGCGCCGATCAGCAGCGTGCCGTCGTCGAGCGGCACCGCATAGCCATCGCCGATCGCCGGGCACGGCAGCGGCGCCGTGCTGCCGGGCGGCAGCAGCGTCAACTGGCCGCGCACCGGCTGCAGCGCGACATGCCGCAGGCCGGCGAGACGCACGGCATCGCCCGCGTTCGCGAGCACGACGACCGGCGCTTCGGCGAGCGTCGCACCTGCCGCATCGACGGCGCGCCACGTGTCGCCGTCACGCTCGAGTCGAGCGACCTCGGTGCCGGCCAGCAGTTGCACGCGCTCGCCGGCCGCCGCGACTTGCGCGGCGCAGAGCGCTGCCGGCCATACGGCACCGCCGTGCGGAAACAGCAGGCCGCCATGTGCGACCGGCAGGTTCAGATGCGCGCGTGCGGCGTCGGTGTCGAGCAGCGACACGTAGTCGGACGGTGCGCCGAGCGCGTCGAACGCCTCGCGCATCCGCACGAAATCGTCGGCCGATTCCGCGAGATGAATCATTCCGCGGGTGCTGCGCGCGAACGCATGGCCGGCCTGCTCGAGCGCGCGCCAGCGTGCGAGCGCATGCAGGAAACCGCTGCGCGTGAGGCGGCTCGCGACGTTGTCGTCGCGCGTCATCAGTGGATGAAATACACCGGCCGGATTGCCCGATGCATCGCTCGCGATCCGCGCGTGCCGCTCGATCAGCGTGACGTTCCAGCCGCGTGTCGCAAGCCGTTCGACGACCGCGCAGCCGGCCAGGCCCGCGCCGATCACGATCGCATCGCGCGCGGCAACCGGCAATGCGCGCGGCGGTTCGTGCCGGCGCATCCGCCAGCGCGGTGCATATTCGCCCGCGAGCATCGCGAACTTGCCGGCCAACCCGGCGATCTTGCGATATGTGAAACCCGCGTCGAGGAGCGCCTGTTTCACCACGCCCGCGCTCGAATACGTCGCAAAGGTCGCATTGTCGGCGGCGACGCGTGCGAGTGCGCGAAACACCTCAGCCGACCAGAGCTCCGGGTTTTTCGCGGGCGCGAAGCCGTCAAGATAGAACGCATCGGCGCGTGCGACCAGTTTCGGCAGCATCTCGCGCGCGTCGCCCAGCGCGAGCGTGAGCACGACGCGGCCGGCGTCGAATTCGAGGCGATGAAAACCTGGAACGAGCATCGGCCACGCATCGGCGAGCATCCCCGCTTCTGTCGATATGGTTGTATTCGCAACTATCTTTGACAGTGCGTGGCGCAGATCATCGCGCGAAAACGGATGTTTCTCGAACGACACGAAATGCAGCCGCTCGCAGCGCGCGGGATCGTCGCGCCAGGCGGCCCAGGTCGCGAGGAAGTTGGCGCCCACGCCGAACCCCGTCTCGACGATGGTGAACGTGCGGCGGCCTTGCCAGCGCGCGGGCAGCGCGTTGCCCGCGATGAACACGTGGCTCGCCTGCGCGAGCGCGCCCGCGACGTTGTGATAGATGTCGCCGTACGCGGGCGAGACGAGGGTGCCGTCGTCGCGAAACGCGAGCGTGGCGAGAACGAGTCGATCGGGCATGCGAAACAAAAAACGTGGCAGCCAAGCCTGGCAAGGGATTGCGCGGAGGCGCCCGGCGGGCCGTTGGCAAAAACCAACGGCGTTGCGCGATGGCGGACCCGGCTGCGTATCCTGTCCGGTTGGCGCAGGTCAAAAAACGGGCAATCGACGATTCATTCGGCGAAATACCGATGAAAATCTTTGAAACCCTTGTCGTTATTGGGTTTGCGCTGCGCTATCATAGCAACGCCGTACCGCGGGGTGGCCGCCGGCAAGCCGGACGGCACGTCGCGCGGGCCAGGATTCGGCGCTGTGCCGTCGGAGTCTGACTCTCGACGGCACGGTTCGCGCACGTATAATCGGCGCGTTCGCGCTGTTCGTGTCAAACCTAACCTGAAAAAGGAACCTTAATGAACAAACAGGAACTGATCGACGCCGTCGCCGCCCAAACGGGCGCCAGCAAGGCTCAAACCGGCGAAACGCTGGACACGCTGCTCGAAGTCATCAAGAAGGCCGTGTCGAAGGGTGATGCGGTTCAGCTGATCGGCTTCGGCAGCTTCGGTTCGGGCAAGCGCGCAGCACGTACGGGCCGCAACCCGAAGACGGGCGAAACCATCAAGATCCCGGCAGCCAAGACGGTCAAGTTCACGGCTGGCAAGGCGTTCAAGGACGCCGTCAACAAGCGTTAATTCAGCGCCTGTTCCAGGAAAAAAACCCGCCTTCCGGCGGGTTTTTTGTTGGGTGCGCGCGGCATTTTCGCCACAGTTCGCGTCACTCTTGCAAGATTTAACGGTTACTGTTCGCAGCCGTTTTTCCCGAGTTTTACCGTGTATTACGCGTGCACGATCTGCGTGTCGCCCGGGTCTTCGTCGTCATGCGAATCGACATCCCACACCGGAAACGGGTCGTCGAACGTGGCCCATTGCGGCGCGTCGAGCGCGAATTCCGCATCGGTGAGCAGGCATGTGTCGAGTTTCGCGCGCCATGCGTCGGCATCGAGCCCGATGCCGATCAGCACGAGTTCCTGACGGCGATCGCCGACCGAGCGGTCGTCGAGGTCGCCCTGCCACTCCGTGCGAATTTCGGCGAGCAACTCGTCGTCGTCCGGCCATTCCGCGCGATCCTGCGCGGCCCACCAGAGACCTGCCGGGCCATGCCGGCACACGCCGCCCGCCTGCGACAGCGAACCCGCGATGTCGTTGCGCGTCGCGAGCCAGAAGAAGCCCTTGCTGCGCAGCACGCCCGGCCACTCCTGATGCAGCAGCGCCCAGAGTCGCGCCGGATGAAACGGCCGGCGCGCGCGGTAAACAAAATTGCCGATGCCGAATTCGTCGGCTTCGCCATGCACGTGCGCGTGATGCGGATCGTGGCACTCCGGATCGTCGCAATGCGTGTGATCGTGATCGAGCGACGCGAGCCAGCCCGGCGCGTTCGCGGCTTCGTCGAAATCAAAGCGGCCGGTGTTCAGCACTTCGCCGAGCGCCACGTTGCCGAACGTCGACACGACCTGGTGCGCGCGCGGGTTGAGCCGCGCAAGGATGTGCTGCAGGCGCGCGAGTTCGTCCGCGCCGACGAGATCGGCCTTGTTGATCACCAGCACGTCGCAGAATTCGATCTGCTCGATCAGCAGCTCGACGAGCGTGCGATCGTCTTCGTCCGATGCGGCGATCCCGCGCGTCGCGAGCGCGTCGTCGGAACCGTAGTCGCGCAGGAAATTGTAGGCGTCGACCACGGTGACGAGCGTGTCGAGGCGCGCGACGCTCGACAGCGACGCGCCGTCGTCGTCGACGAACGTAAAGGTTTCGGCAATCGGCATCGGCTCCGCGATGCCGGTCGATTCGATCACGATCGCATCGAAGCGGCCGTCCGCCGCGAGATTGCGGATCTCGACGAGCAGGTCGTCGCGCAGCGTGCAGCAGATGCAGCCGTTCGACATCTCGACGAGACGTTCCTCGACGTGCGACAGCGCCTGCGCATCGCGCACGAGCGACGCGTCGATGTTGACCGCCGCGAGATCGTTGACGATCACGGCGACTTTCAGGCCCGCGCGGTTCGCGAGGATGTGATTGAGCAGCGTGGTCTTGCCGGCGCCGAGGAAACCGGACAGCACGGTGACGGGCAACGGCTGGTTCATTGCCGGATTCATAACGATTTGCACCAACGGAAAAGAGGGAAAAGCGGCCGCGGCGCCCTGGCGGGGCGCGATCGGCCCGGGCCGGTCGAAATCGCGGCGTGAGATGCGCATTGTGCATCAAACGCGCGCCGGCCGAGCGGCATGGCGTCAGCCGGCGCTGCGGCGCGGCGTCACTGCTCGGGCGGTAGCAGCTTCCACTGCGCCAGGATTCCGGCGATCTGCCGTGCGTACTTGTCGCGCAGCGACGGCGTTTCGGAATGATAGGCGCCGACGGCCTGCCATGTGTTGCCGTAGCGATTCATCTTCTGGCGCAGGTGCCACGCGGCGATGTAGACGCTCTTGCACGGCTGCATCAGCGTGTCGCGGCCGATGCCGTAGCGCGACAGCGTCGGCAGGTGGATCGAATTGATCTGCATCAGGCCGTAGTCGACCGAGCCGTTCGTGTTCTTGTTCAGCGCGTCGGGCCGGTTGCGCGACTCCTGCCACGCGATCGCGCGCAGGATCAGCGGATTGACCTTCTGGTAGCGGGCGGCTTCGTCGAAACAATCCGCGCGAGCGTTTCCGCAGGCGAACCACGCGCCGGCGGCGATCAACGCGATCGAAGCGAACCGTCTGTTCATGTTGCGGAAACGAAAAGGAAATGACGCAAGGATCGGGAAAACCCGTGTCTGTTATTCGTACGACTGGAAACGCGCCGCCCGTATCATACAGACAGTCCGTCGCGTGACGACAAGCGAAAGGCGGCAGCCCGTTTATACCGCATTTTCGTGTCGATTCATCGCAAAACGACGGCGATGGCCTGAATGCCGGGGCATTGCCGAAATCTTACATATTGCATACGGCGTGCCGGATACATGTCGTATGTGAGACAGTCTTCGGATCAATGTGATATTTCGGACATGAAAAACTGCTAATGTCGCGCCTTTAGGACCTGGATCCCAGCACTACCGCCGGAAGTGGCCTGAGCCGGCATCGACCCAATCATCCATGACAAGAAATCGCTTCGTTATGCGGCGCATCGCCACGACCTTGATGGTCGCCGGCATCATCGTCTCGCAGGCCGCCTACGCTCAGGTCACGCTCAATTTCGTGAATGCGGATATCGACCAGGTCGCCAAGGCGATCGGCGCCGCAACCGGCAAGACCATCATCGTCGACCCCCGCGTGAAGGGGCAGCTTAACCTCGTGGCCGAACGGCCGGTGCCGGAAGACCAGGCGCTGAAGACGCTGCAGTCGGCGCTGCGCATGCAGGGCTTCGCGCTCGTGCAGGATCACGGCGTGCTGAAGGTCGTGCCGGAGGCCGACGCGAAGCTGCAGGGCGTGCCGACCTATGTCGGCAATGCGCCGCAGGCGCGCGGCGACCAGGTCATCACGCAGGTGTTCGAGCTGCGCAACGAATCGGCGAACAACCTGCTGCCGGTGCTGCGGCCGCTGATCTCGCCGAACAACACGGTCACCGCCTACCCGGCGAACAACACGATCGTCGTCACCGACTACGCGGACAACGTGCGCCGCATCGCGCAGATCATCTCGGGTGTCGACAGCGCCGCGGGCGCGCAGGTTCAGGTCGTGCCGCTGCGCAACGCGAACGCGATCGACCTGGCCGCGCAACTGCAGAAGATGCTCGACCCCGGCGCGATCGGCAACAGCGACGCGACGCTGAAGGTGTCGGTCACGGCCGATCCGCGCACCAACTCGCTGATGCTGCGCGCGTCCAGCGCGTCGCGCCTCGCGGCCGCGAAGCGCCTCGTGCAGCAGCTCGACGCGCCGAGCGCGGTGCCCGGCAACATGCACGTCGTGCCGCTGCGCAACGCCGACGCGGTGAAGCTCGCGAAGACGCTGCGCGGGATGCTCGGCAAGAGCAGCAACGACAGCGGCTCGTCGGCGTCGTCCAACGATGCGAACAGCTTCAACCAGGGCGGCGGCTCGTCGTCGAGCGGCAACTTCTCGACTGGCACGTCGGGCACCCCGCCGCTGCCGTCGGGCGGCCTGGGCGGTTCGTCTTCGTCGTCGTACGGCGGCGGCGCGACGGGTAGCGGCGGCCTCGGTACCGGGGGCCTGCTCGGCGGCGACAAGGACAAGGGCGACGACAACCAGCCGGGCGGGATGATCCAGGCCGACTCGGCGACCAACTCGCTGATCATCACCGCGTCCGATCCGGTCTACCGGAACCTGCGCTCGGTGATCGACCAGCTCGACGCACGGCGCGCGCAGGTCTATATCGAAGCGCTGATCGTCGAGCTGAACTCGACGACGCAGGGCAACCTCGGCATCCAGTGGCAGGTCGCGAGCGGCCAGTTTCTCGGCGGCACGAACCTGAGCCCGCAGCTGGGCATGGGTAACAGCATCGTCAACCTGACGACGGGCGCGGCGGGCAGCACCGCGCCTGGCCTGGCGGCCAACCTCGCTACGCTGACCCCGGGCCTCAACATCGGCTGGCTGCACAACATGTTCGGCGTGCAGGGCCTCGGCGCGCTGCTGCAGTATTTCGCGGGCGTGAGCGACGCGAACGTGCTGTCGACGCCGAACCTGATCACGCTCGACAACGAGGAAGCGAAGATCGTCGTTGGCCAGAACGTGCCGATCGCGACGGGCTCGTATTCGAACCTGACGAGCGGCACGACGAGCAACGCGTTCAACACGTACGATCGTCGCGACGTCGGCCTGACGCTGCACGTAAAGCCGCAGATCACCGACGGCGGGATTCTGAAGCTGCAGCTCTACACGGAGGATTCGGCGGTCGTCAGCGGGACCACCAACGCGCAGACCGGCCCGACCTTCACGAAGCGCTCGATCCAGTCGACGATCCTGGCCGACAACGGCGAGATCATCGTGCTCGGCGGCCTGATGCAGGACAACTACCAGGTATCGAACAGCAAGGTCCCGCTGCTCGGCGACATTCCGTGGATCGGCCAGCTGTTCCGTTCGGAATCGAAGGTGCGCGCGAAAACCAACCTGATGGTATTCCTGCGCCCCGTGATCATTTCCGATCGCAACACCGCGCAGGAAGTCACGGGCAACCGCTACGACTACATCCAGGGCGTGACGGGCGCGTACAAGTCGGACAACAACGTGATCCGCGACAAGGACGATCCGGTCGTCCCGCCAATGCCGCTCGGCCCGAGCCAGGGCGGCACGCCCGCCGGGAACCTGTTCGATCTCGACAAGATGCGTCGCCAGCAACTGCAGCGCCAGGTGGCGCCGGTGCCGGCCCAGCCGTTGCCGGAGGCAACGCCCGCGCAGCCGCAGAGCGTGCCGCAGCAGTCGGTGCCGCAACAACCGCTGACCGCCACGCCGGGAGCCTCGCAGTGACCGACGTGCTCGCGTCCTCCGCCCACGACGGCGCGCCGGGCGAACGGCAGCCGCCGTCGCCGCTCGCCGCGCGCCTGTTGCCGTACGGCTTTGCGAAGAGCGGCCAGGTGCTGATCGCGCACCAGCTCGACGACACGCTCGAGGTGTGGATCAGCGAACGCACGAACGACGCGGCGCTCGCCGAAATCGCGCGCAACTTCGGCTCGATCTCCGTGCATCGCGTGCCGGCCGACGAGCTCGCGCAGGCAATCAACCAGGCCTACGCGCGCCAGGACGGCAGCGCGGCGCAGATCGTCGGCGAGGTCGAAGGCGAAGTCGACCTGTCGCGGCTGATGCAGGACATCCCCGAAGTCGAGGATCTGCTCGAATCGGAAGACGACGCGCCGATCATCCGGATGATCAACGCGCTGCTCACGCAAGCGGCGCGCGAACAGGCCTCGGACATTCACATCGAGCCGTTCGAGAACGCATCGGTCGTGCGCTTTCGCGTCGACGGCACGCTGCGCGACGTCGTGCGCCCGAAGAAGGCGCTGCACGGCGCGCTGATCTCGCGGATCAAGATCATGGCGCAGCTCGACATCGCCGAGAAGCGCCTGCCGCAGGACGGCCGCATCACGCTGCGCGTCGGCGGCCGGCCGGTCGACGTGCGCGTGTCGACGCTACCGACCGGGCACGGCGAGCGCGCGGTGCTGCGTCTGCTGGAAAAGGATGCGCAGCGCCTGAACCTCGAGGCGCTCGGGATGGGCCGCGACACGCTCGTCCAGTTCGACAAGCTGATCGGCCGCCCGCACGGGATCGTGCTGGTGACGGGCCCGACCGGTTCGGGCAAGACGACGACGCTGTATGCGTCGATGTCGCGGCTCGAAACGGCGACGACCAACATCATGACCGTCGAGGATCCGATCGAATACGACTTGTCCGGCATCGGCCAGACGCAGGTGAACGAGCGGATCGGAATGACCTTTGCCCGCGCGCTGCGTTCGATCCTGCGCCAGGACCCGGACGTGATCATGATCGGCGAAATCCGCGATCTGGAAACCGCGCAGATCGCGGTGCAGGCATCGCTGACGGGCCACCTCGTGCTCGCGACGCTGCATACCAACGATGCCGCATCGGCCGTCACGCGCCTGACCGACATGGGCGTCGAGCCGTACCTGCTCGCGTCGTCGCTGCTCGGCGTGCTCGCGCAGCGCCTGGTGCGCCAGCTCTGCCCGGTCTGCAAGGAAGAGCGGCACGAGGAAGGCCGCACCGTGTGGCATCCGGTCGGCTGCGACAAGTGCGGGCATTCGGGCTACACCGGCCGGCGCGGCGTGTACGAACTGCTGGTCGTCGACGATTCGATCCGCACGCTGATCCACCGCAACGCGGCCGATGCGGAGATTCTCGCCGCTGGCCGCGCGGAAGGGATGCGCACGCTGCGCGACGACGCCGAGCGCTGGCTCGCGGCCGGCGCGACGTCGCTCGAGGAAGTGCTGCGCGTGACGGGAGGCGCATAGCGCGATGCCGGCATTCCGTTTCGAAGCAATCGATTCGGCGGGGCGCGCGCAGAAAGGCGTGATCGACGCCGACAGCGCGCGCGCCGCGCGCGGCCAGCTGCGCACGCAGGGGCTCACGCCGCTCGTCGTCGAGCCGGCCGCCAGCGCGACCCGCGGCGCGCGCTCGCAGCGCCTCGCGTTCGGCCGCAAGCTGTCGCAGCGCGAGCAGGCGATCCTCACGCGCCAGCTCGCGAGCCTGCTGATCGCGGGGCTGCCGCTCGACGAGGCGCTCGGCGTGCTCACCGAGCAGGCTGAACGCGACTACATCCGCGAACTGATGGCCGCGATCCGCGCGGAAGTGCTCGGCGGCCATTCGCTCGCGAACGCGCTGGGCCAGCATCCGCGCGACTTTCCGGAAATCTACCGCGCGCTCGTCGCGGCGGGCGAGCACACCGGCAAGCTCGGCATCGTGCTGTCGCGCCTCGCCGACTACATCGAACAGAGCAACGCGCTGAAGCAGAAGATCCTGCTGGCGTTCACGTATCCGGGAATCGTCACGCTGATCGCATTCGGCATCGTCACGTTCCTGCTGAGCTATGTCGTGCCGCAGGTCGTCAACGTGTTCGCGAGCACGAAGCAGCAACTGCCGCTGCTGACGATCGTGATGATGGCGCTGTCGGATTTCGTCCGGCACTGGTGGTGGGCGATCCTGATCGCGGTCGCGCTCGTCGTGTGGTTCGTGAAGGCGACGCTGTCGCGCGACGGGCCCAGGCTCGCGTTCGACCGCTGGGTGCTGACGGCGCCGCTCGCGGGCAAGCTCGTGCGCGGCTACAACACGGTGCGCTTCGCGAGCACGCTCGGGATCCTGACCGCGGCCGGCGTGCCGATCCTGCGCGCGTTGCAGGCGGCCGGCGAGACGCTGTCGAACCGCGCGATGCGCGCGAACATCGACGATGCGATCGTGCGCGTGCGCGAAGGCTCCGCGCTGTCGCGCGCGCTGAACAACGTGAAGACGTTTCCGCCGGTGCTGGTGCACCTGATCCGTTCAGGCGAGGCGACGGGCGACGTGACGACGATGCTCGATCGCGCGGCGGAAGGCGAGGCGCGCGAACTCGAGCGGCGCACGATGTTCCTGACGAGCCTGCTCGAGCCGCTCTTGATCCTCGCGATGGGCGGCATCGTGCTCGTGATCGTGCTGGCCGTGATGCTGCCGATCATCGAGCTGAACAACATGGTGCAGTGACGGCCCGGGCGCCGGTCGGGCCGCCGCCGTTCAACGCATGTAGATCGCGGGGGACGGCGTGTTCGCGGGGAGCTGGATTTCGGCGCGGGCGCCGTTGCGGTCGACGATGATCGAGCGGCTGCGGACTTCGGCGAGCTTCGCGCCGGGCGTGACTTCCGCGCCGAGCGACACGGCACGCGGCGGTTCGCCGCCGACGCCGACGATCGCGGCGCCGCCATGATCGAGCGCGAGAATGCCGAACAGGTGGATGTCCTGCACGGGATTCTTGTCGAGCTGTCCGCCGAAGAGCGCGGCGGCGTCCTCGGTGCGGATCGGCAACCGCGCAGCGGCGGCGGGCAGCGGCGCTTCGCGGGCCGACAGCGTGACGACCCAGTAGGTGGCCGTCGCGCACAAACCCGCGAAGAGGGCTAGGGAGAGGATCCGGATCGAGAGCGCGTTCATGCGCGCTATTGTACGGATGTATATGAAATTTGCGTTGGGTGAAAGCCCTCGGCAATGCGCGCCTTACAATGCGTGCTCCGCGCCCGGGGAAACGGAAGCCAGCCGTCAGGCAAGCGTCCGGAATACGCCGGGTGCGTCACTCAATCGACGATATTTTTTGGAAAGAGGTAGTCAGTCATGCAAACGTGGATCACTCGCCGTAATGCGGCCGTGCGCCGTCAGCGCGGTTTCACGCTGATCGAGATCATGGTGGTGGTCGCGATCCTCGGGATCCTGGCGGCACTGATCGTGCCGAAGATCATGAGCCGTCCCGACGAGGCACGCCGTATCGCCGCAAAGCAGGACATCGGCACGATCATGCAGGCGCTCAAGCTGTACCGTCTCGACAACGGCCGCTATCCGACCCAGGAACAGGGCCTGAACGCGCTGACCCAGAAGCCGACCACCGATCCGATCCCGAACAACTGGAAGGACGGCGGCTATCTCGAGCGCCTGCCGAACGATCCGTGGGGCAACGGGTACAAGTACCTGAACCCGGGTGTGCACGGCGAGATCGACGTGTTCAGCTACGGCGCCGACGGCAAGGAAGGCGGCGAGAGCAACGATTCCGACATCGGTTCGTGGCAGTAAGCCCGCACTAACCGGACCGACGTTCTTCCCGCTTCTTCACTTCATGCCCGCCTTTCGCACGCCCTTGCGCTCCGCTCGCGCTCGCCGCGATGCCCGCGACGGCCGCGTGCGTCGCGGCGCGGCCGTGACCGCGGCGCGCGCGCACGGCTTCACGCTGCTCGAGATGCTGGTCGTGCTCGTGATCGCGGGCCTGCTGGTGTCGCTCGCGTCGCTGTCGCTCACGCGCAATCCGCGCACCGACCTGCGCGAGGAAGCGCAGCGCATCGCGCTGCTGTTCGAGACGGCCGGCGACGAAGCGCAGGTGCGCGCACGTCCGATCGCGTGGCAGCCGACCGAGCACGGCTTCCGTTTCGACGTGAGCTCGCCCGACGGCTGGCGCACGCTGCGCGATGACGTGCTGCGCCCGCGCGACTGGGACGGCGGCGTCACCGGCGCCGACATCGACTATCCGGGATCCGACACGCGTGCGAGCCGCGTCGTGTTCGGCATCGAAAGCGTCGACACGCCGGTGCGCGTGACGCTCCATTCGGCAGTCGGCAGCGCGACGATCGTCGGCACCGGCAACGGCCGCTACGAGGTGCAATGACGATGCGTCGTCGCCTGCCCTTCCCGGCTCCTTCCCGAGGCTTCACGATGATCGAGGTGCTGGTCGCGCTCGCGATCATCGCGGTCGCGCTCGCCGCGTCGATCCGCGCGGTCGGCACGATGGCGACCAATGCATCCGATCTCCATCGCCGGCTGCTCGCCGGCTGGAGCGCCGACAACGCACTCGCGCAGCTGCGGCTCACGCATGCGTGGCCGGAGGTCGGCGAGCAGAGTTTCGACTGTTCGCAAGGCAACGTGCAGCTGGTCTGCACGCAGCGCGTGAGCACGACGCCGAACCCGGTGTTCCGGCGCGTGCAGATGTCGGTGAGCATGCCGGGGCACGCCGGCGTGCTCGCGCAAATGGTGACGGTGGTCGCGAATGAAACCAGCCGTCCGCTCTGACGCGCCGATGCGGCGCCGGCCCGTGCGTTCCGTCGGCTCGCGCCGCGTGCGCGGCTTCACGCTGATCGAACTGATGATCGCGATCGCGATCCTCGCGGTGGTCGCGATCCTCTCGTGGCGCGGCCTCGACCAGATCATGCGCGGCCGCGACAAGGTCGCGTCCGCGATGGAGGACGAGCGCATCTTCGCGCAGATGTTCGACCAGATGCGCATCGACGCGCGGCTCGCCGCCACCGACGACGAAGCCGGCCAGCCGGCGATCGGCGTCGCCGGCAACACGCTGCAGATCGTCCGCGAACTCGACGTGCCGGGCGCCGCGCCTCGGTTGCAGGTGGTCCGCTACCGGATCGCCGGCGGGCGCGTCGTGCGCTATGCGTCGCCGCCGCTCGACGACGCGAACCGCCTGCGCGACGTGCTGAAGGACAGCAGCGTCGACGGCTGGAGCTGGGTCGCGCTGATGGGCGGCGTCGGTGCGATCGACGCGAAGCTGTACGTGCCGCGCGTCGGCTGGACCACCAACCTGCAGGCGGCCAGCGACGCGCTGTCGCAGAACAACGATGCGCTGAAGGTGCCGCAGATCGGCAATGCGCCGCCGACGCGCGCGGTGACGGGGCTGCAGGTCAGCATCGGCGCGACGTCGCTGCGCATGCCCGTCACGCGCATTTTCCTCGTCGGGGAATGACGATGCGCGCGCGCCCTCACCGTTCCCGGTTCGCCGCTCGCGGCGGCGCACGCGCGCATGCACGCACGCGCCGCGAGCGCGGTGCGGCGATCATCACCGCGCTGCTCGTCGTCGCGCTGTCGGCGATCCTCGTGTCGGGGATGCTGTGGCGTCAGCAGGTGCAGATTCGCCGCATCGAGAACCAGCGCGTGATCGCGCAGGCGCAGTGGGTCGCGCGCGGCGCGCTCGACTGGACGCGCATGATCCTGCGCTCCGAAGGCGACACGGCGCCCGGCATCACCTATCTCGGCGGAATCTGGGCCGTGCCGATCGCGAAGACCAAGCTGTCCGACTTCCTCGGCCGGATCGGCGCGCCGAACGACAACGGCGGCGAAGACACCTACATCTCCGGATCGATCGAGGACGCGCAGGCGAAGTACAACCTGCGCAACCTCGTGTCGTCGCCGGCGCCCGGCGTGCTGCAACTCAACGTGATGCAGCTCCAGGCATTCCAGCGGCTGTTGACGACGCTCGGCTACGACGGCGCGTTCGCGAAGCGGATCGCGCTGCAGATGCGCGCGGGCCTGATGCATTCGGCGACGCGCTTCCAGACGCCGACGCTGCCCGGCGCCGGTACGGCCGCGACCGCGCCGGTGCCCGGCGGCGACATGACCGGCAACATCACCGACGAACCGGGGATGTCCGACGGCGATCGCGGGCCCGCGCCGCTCCAGATGACCGGCGTCGACAGCCTGCTCGACGTCGACGGCGTCACGCCCGAGATGGTCGCGCGGCTGCGCCCGTTCGTCACCGTGCTGCCGACCACCACGCCGGTGAACATGAATACCGCGCCGGCCGAGGTGATCGCGGCGCTGGTGCCGGGGATGAGCGTGTCGTCCGCGCAGGCGCTCGTGGCGCGGCGCGAGACCGTGTTTTTCCGCAACGTCGGCGACGTGCAGCTCGCGCTGCGCGGCGCCGGAGCGCCGCCGAACGCGACGATCGACTCGAGCCTCGTCGACGTCAATTCGAACTATTTCATCGTGCATGGCCGGATTCAGCACGATCGCGCGGAGGTCGATCGCACCTCGCTCGTGTATCGTGATTCGACCACGCACTCGACGCGGGTCGTGCGCATCCGCGACCAGCTATAACGACGCCATTCGGGAGAGGAGCTCTTGAGCACGCTGATTGTTTCTTTGCCGCCGCGCGAGCCGGCCGTGCCGCTGCAGGAGTGGCAGTGGCCCGAGCTGCCGTTCACGCTCGTGGACAAGGCCGGCCAGGTGCAGCGCGCGGGCCGCGCCGCGCTCGCGCTGCTGCCGCGCGCGAACGCGACGGTGCTGATCGTCGCCGCGCGCGACGTGCTGCTGCTGGCCGCGACCGTGCCGCCGCTCAAGGGGCCGAAGCTGCGCCAGGCGCTGCCCAACATCGTCGAGGACCAGCTGATCCAGGATCCGCTCGGCTGCCATATCGCGCTCGATCCGGTCGCGCTGCCGGACGGCCGCCGCGTGCTGGCCGTCGTCGATCGCGCGTGGTTCCGCGCGATCTGCGACGCGTTCACGGCGGCCGGCCATCGGCACCTGAGCGCCGTGCCCGCGACGCGCTGCCTGCCCGCGCCGCGGGCGCCGGCGGCGGACGCTGCGCCCGATGCGCCTGCCGAGGGTGAGGCCACGCCGGCCGCCGCAATCACGGCGGCGGACGAGCCGCCCCTTCGCCCGACGGCGGTGGCCGCGGTGCTCGGCCTCGCGACGACGGTCGAACCCGTGCTCGTGGAAGCCGGCGCGCAGCCGGCCGCGGCCGGTGCGCCGCGTCTCGAGCTTGCGATCGCGCGCGGCGCGCTCGGCGAAGGTTTCGCGGCGCCGGCATCCCGCGCGGGCGGCACGCTGGCCGCGCTCGCCGGTGGCGGCGACGTCGAGCTGTACGAACTCGGCGAACCGGGCGCGGAGCCGCGCCTCGCGTCGGTCGGTCGTGCCGACGGCCCGCTGCTGCCCGGCGCGCAACCGCTGTCGTTCGACGCATTCGCGCGGCGTGCGCTGACCGAGCGCTTCGATCTGTGCCAGTTCGAATTCGAATCCCAGCCGTGGCGCTTCGACCGCGCGACGGTGAAGCGCCTGCGCGTGCCGATCGCACTCGCCGCGGCCACGCTCGGCGTCGCGGTGATCGGGATGAACCTGCACTGGTGGAAGCTGTCGCGCGAGCGCGACGCGCTGTCCGCGCAGATCACCGAGACGCTGCTGTCGGCCTTCCCGAAGACGACGACGGTGCTCGATCCGCCCGCGCAGATGCAGCGCCAGCTCGACCAGCTGCGCCTTGCGGCCGGCGAGCTGTCGCCGAACGATTTCCTCGCGCTGTCGAGCGGGTTGTCGCGTTCGATGGGCGCACTGCCGCTGAACGGAATCGCGTCGCTCGATTATCACGACCGGCGGCTCGACGTCGGCTTCAAGCCGGAGGTCAAGGTCGACCCCGATTTCCCGCAGCGTCTCGCACGCAACGGGCTGTCCGGCGAAGTCGACAGCAGCACCGGCAAATGGACGATCCGGAGCCGCTCATGAAGACCGAACAACTGAACCAGACGCTGGCCCAGTTCTGGGGCGAACGCACGCCGCGCGAGCGGACGCTGCTCGGCTGGGGCGGCGCCGTGCTGGCGGTCGCGATCGCGTATTCGGTGCTGTGGTCGCCCGCGCAGGAAGGCCGCGCGCGGATCCGCCACGAACTGCCGACGATGCGCCGCGAGCTCGCGCAGATGACCGCGCAGGCCACCGAGGCGAAGTCGCTGACGGCCGCCGCGCAAGGCGTCGCGCCGACCGGCCTCGCGCTGAAGGACGCGCTCACCGCGTCGCTGTCCGATCACGGGCTGCAGGGCGCGCAGGTGCAGGTCGTCGGTAACGGCGTGCAGGTCCAGATGAAGAACGTGCCGTTCCCGGTGTGGACGCAGTGGCTCGACGACGCGCGCCGGCAGTTCAAGGTGCAGGTCGGCGAAGCGCACGTGACCGCGCTGAAGGAAGACGGCCAGGTCGACCTGACGGCCGTGATGCAACCCTCGACGCAGAAATGACGCAGTGGATGAAACAAGCGACGGTCGGCCGATGAGGCCAGGGATCCGGCGGCTCGTCGCCGCATTGCCGTGGGTGGTGGCGGGCGGGCTCGCGACGGCGCTGACGCTCGTCGCGCTCGCGCCGGCCGCCTGGATCGCCCCGCGGTTCGCGCGCGCGACCGGCGGGCACGTCAACCTCGTCGATCCGGACGGATCGCTGTGGCACGGCTCGGGCACGCTGATGCTCGCGCCGGGCGCCGACCAGAGCGCGGCGACGCTGCTGCCGGGCCGGGTCGAATGGACCACGGGCTTCTGGCCGCTCCTGACCGGGCGCGTGCAGATGCGCATGCGGCAGACCGAGGCAATGCCCGACGCCGTCACGCTCGACGCGACGTGGCGCGGCGCGGTGCTGTCGGCGGGCTCTATGGCCGTGCCCGCGTCGCTGCTCGCCGGGCTCGGCACGCCGTTCAACACGCTCGACCTGCAGGGTGACGTGCGGCTTGGCTGGACCGACTGGCGGATGATCGGCAACAACGCGTTCGGCCAGTTGACGGTGACGATCGATTCGATGAGTTCGCGCGTGTCGCGCGTGAAGCCGCTCGGGTCGTACCGGGCAGTGCTACAGGCGAAGGGGGCGGACGCCGATCTCGACCTGTCGACGACGCAGGGCCCGCTGTTCCTCGACGGGCACGGCAGCTTCGGCCCCGGTCAGGGTTCGTTTCGCGGCACCGCGCACGCGGCGCCCGAGCAGCAGGCGAATCTCGCCGGGCTGCTGAACTTGCTCGGCCATCCGATCGGCAACAACCAGGTGTCGCTGATCTTCGGCGACGCGACGCGCTGACGCGCCCGGCGCGCTCGCCTTTTCCCGTCTTACTTCTGCGCGAGCGGTGCGGCAGCCGACGGCGCCGCCGCACCGGATGCCGGCACCGGCGCTGGCACCGGCGCCGCCACATCGCCCGTTTCGCGCGCCATGTCCGATGCATCCCAGCCGCCGCCGAGCGCCTTCACGAGCCCGACCGACGACACCATCCGCTGCCCGCCGATCGTCGCGAGCTTTTGCTGCGCGGTGAACGCGGTGGTCTGCGCGGTCAGCACGTTCAGGTAGGCGACCGTGCCGGCCTTGTACTGGTTCGTGACGATCGCGAGCGCGTGCTCTGCGCTGTCGACGGCCTGCCGCTGCACGTCGACTTCCTGCGCGAGGATGCGCTGCGACGCGAGGTTGTCCTCGACGTCCTGGAACGCGGTGAGCACCGCGAGGCGGTACGCGGCGACGTCCTGGTCGTAGGTCGCGCGCGCGGCATCTGTCTGCGCGGCGCGCAGGCCGGCGTCGAACAACGTCGCCGCGAGCTGCGGGCCGACCGTCCAGAACCGCGCGGGCAGCGTGAACAGCTGCGACCACACCGAGCTCTGGAAACCGCCGGTGGCCGACAGCGTGAGCGTCGGGAAGAACGCGGCAATCGCGACGCCGATCTGCTCGTTCGCGGCCGCCGCGCGGCGCTCGGCCGCCGCGATGTCGGGCCGGCGCTCGAGCAGCGCGGACGGCACGTCGACCGGCGTGATCGGCGGCTCCGCCGCGAGCGGATTCGGCGGCAGCGAGAACGTCGAGGCCGGTTCGCCGATCAGCGTCGCGATCGCGTGCTCGTACTGCGAGCGCGCGACGCCGTTTTCGATCGCCGCGGCCTGCGCGCTCTGCAGCTGCGTCTGCGCCTGGATCACGTCCGCGCGCGCGGCGACGCCCTGCGCGTACTGGTTCTGCGTGAGCTTCAGCGATTCGCCGTACGACTTCACGGTGTCGTCGAGCAGCTTCTGCAGCGCATCGGACGTGCGCAGCTGGAAGTAGGTCTGCGCGAGCAGCGCCTGCTGCGACAGCCGCGCGTTCGCGAGATCGGCCGCGGCGGCCGCCTCGCCGGCGCGCTGCGCGCTGACGCTGCGGCTCACCTTGCCCCACAGGTCGGGCTCCCAGCTCGCATCGAGACCGACGCTGTAGCTGTTGCCGATCGACGAACTGCTGCCGAAGCCCGACGTGCTCGACGTCGACGCGCGCCCGGTGCGGGAGCGCGAGCCCGACGCGGTCAGCCCGACGGTCGGGAAGTACGCGGCACGCGCTTCGGCGACGAGCGCGCGGGCTTGCCGGTACGCGGCGGCCGATTGCGCGATGGTCTGGTTCGATGCGTTGAGCTTGCCGATCAGCGCGTCGAGCTGCGGATCGTTGTAGACGGTCCACCACGGGCCGCGGTCGGCCCGGTCGGCGGGCTGCGCGACCTTCCAGCCGGCCGGCGCTTCCTTGAAGGCGGCGGGGATCGACGTGTCGGGCCGGTGATAGTCGGGCCCGACGGCGCAGCCGGCGAGCAGCACGGCCGTCGCAACGGCGACGGCGGCGCTCAGCGGGCGAAGGGCGCGCGGGAGGGGGGCGTACGGCATCGTGGTATTCCTGTCTGGGCGCGATGGCCGGCGAGCGGCGTCGCGCGATGCGGTCGTTGTGCCGCTGGCGGACAAATGGTAACTGACGGCGGGAAAGCTGCGCAGCCCTAAGGGTACGGTGCGCGGCGGCACGAATGTGTTACCGGCTCGGCCGGCCGGTTTACCGGTCATTACGGATCGCTTGCGCACGGAGCGGGCAACGAATGCGGCGCGGACGGCGCCGGGCCGCGGGGATGCGGCCGGCGTTCAGTCCGGATGGCGGGGGTGGCGCGGGGTCAGTGGCAGTGCACGGGCGCCGGGACGGGATCGGCGGCGGACCGCCATGTCGACGGCTCCGTTGCCGCCGGCTGGCTCGTGCGGCGGGCGGTGTGCTTCGCGTTGCGCTGCCGGCGGTGATCGAACCATGCGAACCCGAGTGCCGCGAGCGATCCGCCCGGTACCACCAGCATCGTCACGTACAGCGCGATCTTCCAGCCGCGGTGCGGCCCGGAGAACACATGATGAGCGGTATCGGTCAGGTTGCGGCGCAGCGCGCCGGCGGCATTTTTCAGGAACAGCATCGCGAACATCCTCGGGGTGCCCGGCAGCGCGGGCGAAGCGGTCAGAACATCGTCTCCGGCAGTGCAACATGCACGTCGTAACTGGTTGCCTGAAATAATATTGACTAAGCAATTAATTTTCAAGATACTGGGCGCGTTTTGACCTGAAACGCACTATTGCTGCGCGCGCAATTCGCATGAACGGCGGCCTCTACGATCCCGACACCATCGCACTGGAAACGAGCCTCGGTTATTACCTGACCAAGGCCCGGCAGGCGCTCGTCGAGCGAATGGACCGCGCGCTCGAGCCGTACGACCTCACCGCGCAGCAGATCGGCGTGATCCTGCTGTTGTCGCGCGGCTATGCGCGCACGCCGTTCGAGCTGTCGCGCAAGATGTCGTACGACAGTGGATCGATGACCCGGATGCTCGACCGTCTCGAGCGCAAGGGCCTGATCGCACGCTCGCGCAGCGAACAGGACCGCCGGGTGATCGAGCTGACGCTGACCGAACGCGGCGCCGAAGCGGCCCGCGCGCTGCCGTCGCTGATCGCGACCGCGCTGAACGCGCAGCTTGCCGGCTTCTCGGCCGACGAGCTCGCGCTGCTCACCGGCCTGCTGCAGCGGTTCATCGCCAACGGGCCCGGCGACACCGGCTGCCCGAAGCCCGACGAACCGGATTGTTGAGCACGGAGGCCCGATGTCTAGGTTAAGCAGTCGCTTATTTCTCTGTCTGGGCAGAAGATGACAAGGCACGCGCTCCGTCTCTCCCCTCACCCGTTCCCACCAGCCGGGCCGCGCGATATCGTGCGCCCGTGCGCTGTGCCGGCGCGTCGCGCGCGCCGCGTCTAGGAGATTCCGATGTCCGCCACCACGGCATCCGCCGCGCCCCGTCCCGCCGAACCCGCGCCGCTGACCGGCGGCGCGCTCGCGCTCCTCACCGTCGGGCTCGCGCTCGGCACCTTCATGGAAGTGCTCGACACGTCGATCGCGAACGTCGCGGTGCCGACCATCTCGGGCAGCCTCGGCGTCGCGACGAGCGAAGGCACGTGGGTGATCTCGTCGTATTCGGTCGCGTCCGCGATCGCGGTGCCGCTGACCGGCTGGCTCGCGCGACGGGTCGGCGAAGTGCGCCTGTTCACGCTGTCGGTGCTCGCGTTCACGATCGCGTCGGCGCTGTGCGGCCTCGCGGAGAACTTCGAGACGCTGATTGCGTTCCGGCTGCTGCAGGGCCTCGTGTCGGGGCCGATGGTGCCGCTGTCGCAGACGATCCTGATGCGCAGCTATCCGCCCGCGAAGCGCGGGCTCGCGCTCGGGCTATGGGCGATGACGGTGATCGTCGCGCCGATCTTCGGCCCGTTGCTGGGCGGCTGGATCAGCGACAACTACACGTGGCCGTGGATCTTCTACATCAACCTGCCGATCGGGATCTTTTCGGCGGCCTGCGCGTACTTCCTGCTGCGCGGCCGCGAGACGAAGACGACGAAGCAGCGGATCGACGCGGTCGGCCTCGCGCTGCTCGTGATCGGCGTGTCGTGCCTGCAGATGATGCTCGACCTCGGCAAGGACCGCGACTGGTTCAACTCGACCTTCATCGTCGCGCTCGCGCTGATCGCGGTCGTGTCGCTGGCGTTCATGCTCGTGTGGGAGGCGACCGAGAAGGAACCGGTGGTCGATCTGTCGCTGTTCAAGGACCGCAACTTCGCCCTCGGCGCGATGATCATCTCGTTCGGCTTCATGGCGTTTTTCGGCTCGGTCGTGATCTTCCCGCTGTGGCTGCAGACGGTGATGGGCTACACGGCCGGCAAGGCCGGCCTCGCGACCGCGCCGGTCGGGCTGCTCGCGCTCGTGTTGTCGCCGCTGATCGGCCGCAACATGCACCGGCTCGACTTGCGGATGGTCGCGAGCTTCGCGTTCATCGTGTTCGCCGGCGTGTCGATCTGGAACTCGACGTTCACGCTCGACGTGCCGTTCAACCACGTGATCCTGCCGCGGCTCGTGCAGGGGATCGGCGTCGCGTGCTTCTTCGTGCCGATGACGACGATCACGCTGTCGAGCATCTCCGACGAGCGGCTCGCGAGCGCGTCGGGGCTGTCGAACTTCCTGCGCACGCTGTCCGGCGCGATCGGCACCGCGGCCAGCTCGACGTTCTGGGAGAACGACGCGATCTACCACCACGCGCGGCTGTCGGAATCGGTGAGCGTCTATGCGCAGAGCACGACCGACTACCAGGGCGCGCTCGCGCAGCTCGGCATCGTCGGGCAGACGGCCAACGCACAGCTCAACCAGCTCGTCACGCAGCAGGGCTTCATGATGGCGACCAACGACTTCTTTCACCTGTCGGCGGGCGTGTTCATCGCGCTCGCGGCGCTCGTGTGGATCACGAAGCCGAAGAAGGGCGCGGGGCCGGCGATGGGGCACTGAACGCGCGGCGGGCCGCGCCGGCGCCGGCCCGCTCCCCATCCATCCCGGCGGCGGGCCTCACTCCCGCGCCAGCAATCCGCCGAAGGCCAGATCGTCGCCCGACGCGATCGGCAGCGTCGCTCGCGCGACCTCGAGCCATGCACGCGCCGCGTGCGACAGGTAACCCTTCTTCAGCCAGCCGAGCGCGATCGCCCAGGTGATTTCCGGCTCGACGATCGGCCGGCACGTGAACTGCCGCGCGTCGAGCCGCCGGCAGTACGGCTCCGGCAACAGCGCGATGCCGACGCCCGCGTGCACGAGGGCCGCCATGAAATCCCAGTGTCCGCTGCGGCTCACGATCGACGGCGTGAAGCCGGCCTGCCGGCACGCGTCGAGCACCGCGTCGTGCAGCGCGAGGCTCTCCGCGTAGAACACGAACGACTCGCGCGCGAGATCGGCGAGCGGCACGGCCTTGTGGTCCTCCCAGCGCGACTCGCGCGGCGCGACGAGCCACAGCGGCGCGCGCACCATCGGCAACCGCTCGAACGTGGCGGGATCGACCGGCTCCAGCAGCCCGCCGAGCTCGAGCTCGCCCGACATCAGCGCGGCCTCGATCATCCGCGCGCCCTGCTCGAACAGCTTCAGCTCGATGTTCGGATAGCGTTGCTTGTACGCGGCGATGATCGGCGTAAACAGCGACCCGCCGAGCGGCGGAATGCCGATCGTCAGCTCGCCGCGCCCGAGCGTGCCGAGATCCTTCAGCTCCGACTGCAGCTGCGCCTGCGCGGCGAGCACGTCCTGGCCGCGCTGGAACACGATCCGCCCCGCGTCGGTCAGCACCATCTGCCGGCCGTCACGCAGCAGCAGCGGCGAGCCGATTTCGTCCTCGAGCGCCTTCACCATCTTGCTGATGGTCGGCTGCGTGACGAACAGCCGGTCGGCGGCCGCCGTGAAACTCTGCTGACGGACCACCTCGACGAAGTACCGCAGCGCGCGCAATTCCATCGATCACTCCCCAGGTTGGTGCAGCGAACACAAACTGAATTCCGAATTGGAATGATAAGGATAGAGACAAGTCATTTTATTTATGGTTAGGGGAAACCCTATACTCACACCATCGACGAAACATCTGTATGGAGCCCGCCATGACCCAGCCGACCGCCACTGCCGCCGCCCGCCCCGCCGCTTCGGGCAACGTTGCGCGTACGGGCCGGATCGTGCTTCAGGCCGCCGCGCTCGGCGTGCTGTGGATGGCCGTCGACTGGACGGTACGCGCGGTCGGGCTGCCGGTGCCGTCCGGCGTGATCGGCCTCGCGGTGCTGCTCGCGCTGCTGTTTTCAGGCCGCGTCGCGCCCGCGTGGGTCAAGGACGGCGCGAACTGGCTGCTGTCCGACATGCTGCTGTTCTTCGTGCCGGCCGCCGTCGCGGCCGTCCAGTACGGCGGGCTCTTCCGCGAGGACGGCTGGCGTATCGCGTTGGTCATGCTCGCCGGCACCGCCTTCGTGATGGTCGCGGTGGCGGTGGCGGTCGATCTCGCCGCGAAGCTCGAACGCCGCCTCGCCGCGCAGCGCGTGTTCGCCGAGCGCCGCCGCGCGCGCCTCGCCACCGTGTCCGCCCACTGAGCCGGAGCCTGGAATGCCCGCGCTGCTGTCGAACCTGTCCGCCGACCAAGTGAATACCGCGATTTCCGTCGGCTGCTTCGTGCTGACGGTCGTCCTGTATTTTGTGTCGAAGCGGCTTTACGCGTACAGGAAGACGCTGCTGTTCTCGCCGCTCGTGTTCGTGCCCGGCGTGCTGGTGCTGCTGGTCCTGCTGACCGGCATCCCGTATTCGGTCTATTTCCGCGACACGCGCTGGCTGATGTGGCTGCTCGGCCCGGCGACGATCGCGTTCGCGGTGCCGATCTACGAGTACCGCGACCTGATCCGCCGCCACTGGCTGTCGCTGTCGGTCGGCGTCGCGGTCGGGATCGGCGCGGGCGTGTGCGGGTCGCTGCTGCTCGCGAAGCTGCTGCACCTGTCGCCCGAGCTGCAGCGCTCGCTGATGACGCGCTCGGTCTCGACCCCGTTCGCGCTGGCCGTATCCGACAAGATCCATGCACCGAAGGACCTCACCGCCCTCTTCGTGATCGCGACCGGCATCTGCGGGATGCTGCTCGGCGAAATCGTGCTGGCGCTGGTGCCGATGCGCACGCGGCTCGCGCGCGGCGCGCTGTTCGGCGCGGCCGCCCACGGCGTGGGCACCGCGAAGGCGCGCGAGATCGGCAGCGAGGAAGGCGTCGTGTCGAGCCTCACGATGATGATCGCCGGCGTCGCGATGGTGCTGATCGCGCCGCTCTTGTCGCTGTTGCCGATCTGACGCCGCGCGGGCGGGCGCCGCCGCCAGCCCGCTCCGCCTCGCTGCCCCGGCGCCCGCCGGCCGCGCCTCGCCCCGCCGTTCCCGCCCTGCATCGAGCCGACACCCGCCCGACAATCGGCTGAGATAGCCGCAATTCCCCCCTCTTTTCCGCCCATCGGGCTCGGCCCGGATGCCGAACAATGCATGCTACGAGACATCACGCACGCATTCACATGGCCTCCACGACTGCAAACCCGACCGCCGACAAGCCGGCTTCGTCCGGCAAGTTCAAGCGCATCGCGCTCATCGCCGTCATCGCGCTGGGCGCGGCCGCCGCCGCCGCGGGCGGCATGTACGTGTTCCTGAGCAAGGCAGGCGTCGGCCATGCGAGCGCGCCCGCCGAACCCGCGCCGCTTGCCGCGCCGGTGTTCTTCCCGCTCGACCCGTTGACCGTGAACCTGCAGTCGGACGACGGCGTGCAGCACTACCTGCGCGTCGGCCTGTCGCTGAAGCTCACCGACCCGAAGGCGCAGGAGCAGCTGACCGCGCGCATGCCGGAGATCCGCAGCCGGATCCTGCTCGCGCTGTCGAACAAGCATCCCGAGGATCTCGCGACGCCGGACGGCAAGCGTTCGCTCGCGACGGAACTGCGGGAGCTGATCGAACAGCCGACGCAGCCGGGCAACCAGCGCGCGAAGGTCGACGACGTGCTGTTCACCGAATTCGTCGTCCAATAACGCGGCCGGACAAGGAGCGCGCATGGGCCACCAGGAGTTCATGTCCCAGGAGGAGGTCGACGCCCTCCTCAAGGGCGTCACGGGCGAAACCGATTCGGTCGACGAGCAGCGCGACACGTCGGGCGTCCGCCCCTACAACATCGCGACGCAGGAGCGGATCGTCCGCGGCCGGATGCCCGGCCTCGAGATCATCAACGACCGCTTCGCGCGCCTCTTGCGGATCGGCATCTTCAACTTCATGCGGCGCACGGCGGAAATCTCCGTGAGCCAGGTGAAGGTGCAGAAGTACAGCGAGTTCACCCGCAACCTGCCGATCCCGACGAACCTGAACCTGGTGCACGTGAAGCCGCTGCGCGGCACGTCGCTGTTCGTGTTCGACCCGAACCTCGTGTTCTTCGTCGTCGACAACCTGTTCGGCGGCGACGGGCGCTTTCACACGCGCGTCGAGGGCCGCGACTTCACGGCCACCGAGCAGCGGATCATCGGCAAGCTGCTGAACCTGGTGTTCGAGCACTACACGACCGCGTGGAAGAGCGTGCGGCCGCTGCAGTTCGAATTCGTGCGCTCGGAGATGCATACGCAGTTCGCGAACGTCGCGACGCCGAACGAGATCGTGATCGTCACGCAGTTCTCGATCGAGTTCGGGCCGACGGGCGGCACGCTGCACATCTGCATGCCGTACTCGATGGTCGAGCCGATCCGCGACGTGCTCGCGTCGCCGATCCAGGGCGAGGCGCTCGAGGTCGACCGCCGCTGGGTGCGCGTGCTGTCGCAGCAGGTGCAGTCGGCCGAGGTCGAGTTGAGCGCGAATCTCGCCGAGATCCCGTCGACTTTCGAGAAGATCCTGAACCTGCGTGCGGGCGACGTGCTGCCGCTGGAGATCGAGGACACGATCACCGCGAAGGTCGACGGCGTGCCGGTGATGGAATGCGGCTACGGCATTTTCAATGGTCAATATGCGTTGCGCGTGCAGAAGATGATCAGCGCGGGCGACACGATGAAGGAAGGTGGATATGAGTGAGCTGAACCCGACGCCCGAACTCGACCCGCAGGCGCTCGCCGACGCGGCGCTCGCGGAATCGGCCGCGGCCGTGCCGGCGGCACCCGCCGCGGCGGAAGAAGAGTCGAGCCTGGATGACTGGGCCGCCGCGCTGGCCGAGCAGAACCAGCAGCCGGTGCAGGCGGGCGCGACCGGCGCCGGCGTGTTCCAGCCGCTGTCGAAGGCCGCCGCCAGCTCGACGCACAACGACATCGAGATGATTCTCGACATCCCGGTCAAGATGACCGTGGAGCTCGGCCGCACGAAGATCGCGATCCGCAACCTGCTGCAGCTCGCGCAGGGTTCGGTCGTCGAACTCGACGGCCTCGCCGGCGAGCCGATGGACGTGCTCGTGAACGGCTGCCTGATCGCGCAGGGCGAGGTCGTGGTCGTCAACGACAAGTTCGGCATCCGGCTGACCGACATCATCACGCCGGCCGAACGCATCCGGAAGCTGAATCGGTGAACGTCGTGAAGTCCGGCCGCGGCGCGTGCCTTTTGCCGAGCGTGGCGGCACTGGCCATCGCCGCGTCGTTCGTCTGCGCGCCGGCCGGCGCCGCCGACATGAACGCGGTGAACAACGCCGGCGCCATCGCGTCGAGCGTGACGGTCGGCTCGGCCGTGCCGTCGCTCGGCGTCGGCGCGGTGCTGCAGACGCTCGTCGGGCTCGCGGTCGTGATCGGCCTCGTGTTCGGCTGCGCGTGGCTCGCGCGCCGCTTCGGGTTCCAGCCCGCGCGGCGCGGCGGCCCGCTGAAGGTCGTGTCGAGCGTCGGGCTCGGCGCGAAGGAAAGCGCGACGATCGTCGAGATCGGCGATACCTGGCTCGTGCTCGGCGTCGCGCCGGGCAACGTGCGGCTGCTGCATACGCTGCCGGCCGGCTCGGCGGCGGTCACGACGGCGCCGGCTTCGGCCGACGCCCCCGCCGGGGCCGCATCGGACGAACGCGGCCAGCCCGGCACGTTCGGCGCGCGATTTCGCGACGCGCTCGCGGGCGAAGCCGCGAAGCGCTTCGGGCGCGGCAAGGACCGCTGACATGGCGTCGCGCCCTCTTTCCGTATTCGCATCTCGATGAAACACGAATTCCTGCGTCACGCGGCGCGCTTCGCGCCCGTGCTGATCCTCGGCCTAGCCCCCGCGCTCGCGTGCGCGCAGGCGGCCGGCCTGCCCGCGTTCAACACCAGCCCGGGCCCGAACGGCGGCACCACCTATTCGCTGAGCGTGCAGACGATGCTGCTGCTCACGATGCTGTCGTTTCTGCCGGCGATGCTGCTGATGATGACGAGCTTCACGCGCATCATCATCGTGCTGTCGCTGCTGCGCCAGGCGCTCGGCACCGCGACGACGCCGCCGAACCAGGTGCTGGTTGGCCTGGCGATGTTCCTCACCTTCTTCGTGATGTCGCCGGTGCTCGACCGCGCGTACGCAGACGGCTACAAGCCGTTCTCCGACGGCGCGATGCCGATGGAGCAGGCCGTGCAGCGCGGCGTCGCGCCGTTCAAGAGCTTCATGCTGAAGCAGACCCGCGAGACCGATCTCGCGCTGTTCGCGAAGATCTCGAAGGCCGCGCCGATGCAGGGCCCGGAAGACGTGCCGCTGTCGCTGCTGGTGCCGGCGTTTGTCACGAGCGAGCTGAAGACCGGTTTCCAGATCGGCTTCACGATCTTCATCCCATTCCTGATCATCGACATGGTCGTCGCGAGCGTGCTGATGTCGATGGGGATGATGATGGTGTCGCCGTCCACCGTGTCGCTGCCGTTCAAGCTGATGCTGTTCGTGCTCGTCGACGGCTGGCAGCTGCTGATCGGCTCGCTCGCGCAGAGCTTCACGTAAGCGGAGGAAGCGCGCGATGACGCCCGAACAAGTGATGACGCTGGCGCACCAGGCGATGATGGTCGGCCTGCTGCTGGCCGCCCCGCTGCTGCTGGTCGCGCTCGCGGTCGGCCTCGTCGTGAGCCTGTTCCAGGCCGCGACGCAGATCAACGAATCGACGCTGTCGTTCATCCCGAAGCTGCTCGCGGTGGCCGCGACGCTCGTGATCGCCGGCCCGTGGATGCTGACGACGATGCTCGACTACTTGCGGCAGACGCTGCTGCACGTCGCGACGCTCGGCGCCGGCTGAGCGGCACGCCAAGCTCCGTACCGCCGCGATGTTCTCGGTTACCTACGCGCAGCTCAACGGCTGGCTGACGGCTTTCCTGTGGCCGTTCGTGCGGATGCTCGCGCTCGTCGCGACGGCGCCCGTGGTCGGCCACGCGGCGGTGCCCGTGCGCGTGAAGATCGGCATCGCCGCGTTCATGGCGCTGGTCGTCGCGCCGACGCTCGGCGCGATGCCGGCCGTCACCGTGTTCTCGGCGCAGGGCATCTGGATCGTCGTCACGCAGTTTCTGATCGGCGCGGCGATGGGCTTCACGATGCAGATCGTGTTCGCGGCCGTCGAGGCGGCCGGCGACTTCATCGGCTTGTCGATGGGGCTCGGTTTCGCGACCTTCTTCGACCCGCATTCGAACGGCGCTACGCCGGCGATGGGCCGTTTCCTGAACGCGATCGCGATGCTTGCGTTCCTTGCGGTGGACGGCCACCTGCAGGTATTCGCGGCGCTGGCCGCGTCGTTCCAGTCGCTGCCGGTGTCGGCCGACCTGCTGCACGCGCCCGGCTGGCGCACGCTGGCCGCGTTCGGCGCGACCGTGTTCGAGATGGGGCTGCTGCTCGCGCTGCCGGTGGTCGCGGCGCTCCTGATCGCGAACCTCGCGCTCGGGATCCTGAACCGCGCGGCGCCCCAGATCGGCATCTTCCAGATCGGCTTTCCGGTGACGATGCTGGTCGGGCTGTTGCTCGTGCAACTGATGATCCCGAACCTCGTGCCGTTCGTGGCGCACCTGTTCGACATGGGGCTGGATGCGATGGGGCGGGTGCTGGTGGGGTGGCGGTAAGTGGCGACCCAGGCTGTTCCCCCCGAACGTCGTGCGCTCGCCGTTGTGCTTGCGCACCGTCAGGTTTCCTTGCTTGTCTTACGTGTAGTGCGTGCCGGCATATTCCTTCAGCAGGTTGTCCAGCAGCGGCGCGGCCGGCTTCCCGCCGAGTGCGCCAATCCCGTGCGCGTCTCGCTCCGTCGCTTCCACGATATTGCTCGCCGGATCGAACGCGAACGTCTCCACGCCCAGCGACGACTGCGCGCGCGTGAGCCGGCCAATCGGGTCGTACGCGTACTGGATGCTGGTTTCCACGCAGGACAAACTCGCTCCGTCGGATTAGGGGCGTATTGATCGCTTGTTAGTCCGATGAAGTCCTGCTCTAACCGTCAAGCGACTTCACTTTGTCTTGGTTGATGGCGATTACATCAACGTGACTCTCGTACGAAAAGTTCGATATCGCATCTTGCAGATGCACATGTTCCACATCGTTGGAATCCATCTCGTAGGCAGCGTTAATCAGGAAGACGCCCAGAGCACGTATAACTTCCGCATTGGCAAGTACAGATATTTCATCCAATGTTAGAGACTTGTCGCTACCTGCAACTGTTCCAAAAATCTTCAACTCACCAAGATCTCTCATAGCTCGAAACCCTCACTCCGCAAATATTCTTTCTCTGTTCGTGTCAACCCAGAGACAGCTCCGCGTGATCCATGGCTTTGGCTTCCATCCTTGTTCACAACAATCTCTTGCTTGCGTGACTTACATTGACAGTGAGCATGCGTCTGTTGGTTCGTGTTTTCCACATGTGGCGGATCAATTCTTATGCGACCGTTTCCAACGTTGACCCATTGCCCAGACCGAGCCAACCCCAACGGATCCACCCACTGTACCGGGTTCGGCGCGTACTGGAAGACGTTGATCCCACCCGCCAACCCAATCGGGTCCTTGCTAACGAACCGCCCACTACCCGGATCGTAGTGCCGATGCCGGTTATAGTGCAGTTAGCGCCATTATCTCCATTCGACAACGTCGATCAGGGCACTGCCATTCATCTCAAAGTAATCCAAGCTTATCGCTTTTTCCATGCCGCAGGAAATGAATACCAGATCATTGACGATTTCCCTACCGAATCTAAATGTTCGATTGATGATGTGTGGCTCAGCAATCCGTAATGCACCGCAATACATCCAGTCCTCGTCGATCAAGACGTAGGCGCCATCCCTGTATGTTTTGCTTATGTTCGACAGAACCAGCCCTATCCCAGACGGGGAAATGCGTCTCTTAAGTTCGTGAAGCGCAAGCCTACAAGCGTTAAATTCCGCTAATAAAGTTTCCGTCGACTCCAGTGAAATTAGATCTGCCTGACCAGCCGATGGAGCAAGCTCAGCCACCTTCTTAAGATAGCTGCTGAAGATTTTTTTCCCGTTTGCGCGTCGGTACAGCAACTCTCTCCGGCGCGCGGGAGTGTCAAAATCACTCATTACACCCTCCGTAGTACGCTTTGCCTTTTGGGTTTGCGATCTTAGGCCTACCGTAGTCGTTCATCCTAGTTTCACCGGAAATAGGATCAACCTTCACCTTACCTGCTTCCCAATGAGGGGCGTCCAGGTGGCTTACGTCCATCGTTTGCTGCTGGACAGTGGCTTGCACCGTTCCACCACCCGATTGCGGAACCTCATACCTGTACTCCCGACCAGAGGCATTCCGCGATTGGCTAATAGGTTGCTGGCTTTTCGGAATTCCAGCTTGACGCATCGCCTCACGGCGAGCGGCACGAGATGAAAGACCAGTTTGGCAATTCAACCCAAGCGGGTCAATCCAGCCTACCGGATTGGGCGCGTACTGGTAGACGTTGATCCCACCCGCGAGCCCAATCGGGTCCTTGCTAACGAACCGCCCACTACCCGGATCGTAGTACCGATACCGGTTGTAATGCAGCCCCGTCTCACGATCAAAGTACTGCCCCGCAAACCGAAGCGGATTCGCGATTCCAGCCTTGCGTGCCGCCTCGCTGATCACCTCCTGCGCTTCGCCCCACGCCTGATAGCGCGCCGACCACGCCAGTTCACCCGCCTCGTCCGTCAACTCCTGCGGCGTGCCGATCTGATCACAATGGTAGTACGCCAGCGACGTGAGATCCGGCGCTTCGTTCTCCCCATCCCCCAGCACCGCCGGCCCCGTCACACGCAACAGCGGCGTGAAGCTTCCCGGCTCATACACATAGTGCGTCGTCTCGCGCTTGTTCCACGATGTCTCATACGCCAGCGTATCGCTTCCCAACCGTACAACGTCAGCCCATAGCCGTGCTCCTGCTTCAGCCGACGCCGTTTCGCATCGGCACATCACCATCTGAGCGGATTGCCAGCAACCCCGCTAACATCAAGAGCCGCTCACGTGGCTCTTAGTTCGTCAGAGTGGTTCAATGGGTGTGTTGAGTTTCATATCTTTTTTTGAACCTATCAGATATTTATCCAACTTTAACGCCTTGATTTCTTCGAGTGTCGCCGCTCGCCACTGCCACGCTTCATCCCAACCAAGCCAATTGGCATGAGAGGCACTTTCTTCCATACATGCATTAGCCATATCAGCCGTACAGCTATCAAACTGCGATGAATACCCTATAACACGACCATCAGACAACTTAATCAAATGCAGCTCATCGCCATGCCCAAACCCGGCATCATATGCCGCAACCACGTAATATCTTTCTTCCATAAAATCCTCACTTAGGAAACGACGTGACCACCTTATTCGCCCCGCCCGGGCTAGTCACGATTCGAACGCTATCCAGTATCGGATGTCCCGCCGCAGCCCCTGGAATCCCTCCCTGCAAACCCACTTCCGGATAAGGAATGTCATAAACCAAGTTACCGTTTGGCCCCACGGTTGGAGAAACCCCTTTGTTGAACTGCCTTATCCCATGCCGCATTGGTTGTTGCAATCGGATCGTCAGTAAAAACGCCGTGTGGGACTTGCCTATTAGGTATGTCCTCTCCATGTCGCATCACATGCTCAGGTGCGGTTTCTCCTGTCCTTGGATTGGCCCTTGACCAATCCAAGCATCCACAAGCCGGAGGCGTTTTAGACGTCAGACCCAGAGGATCAATCCAGCTTATCGGATTCGGCGCGTACTGGAATACGTTGCTTCCGCGAGTGGGCCAATCGGGTCCTTGCCAATGAACCGCCCGAGTTCGGATCGTAATACCGATACCTGTTATACAGCAAAGATCACTTCATCGGCCCTTGCTGGATCGACTTCTACGCGCAACTATCGCAAGAAAGAAAATATTCAAACCTCTTCAGATCAAATTCCTCCCTCACGAAGGGTGCGAGCTGTAGCGCCTTATTAGCATCTATAGCATACTCATCGCACATTGGATCATCAGCACCATCCAAAAATATCTTCTGAAGCAAATTAAGAGTGGGTGCGCTTGAAAAAGAAATATCCCTCACATGCGCATCGCCATCCTTTTCAAAAACCGAAATATAGCGATATACGTTTTCCTCACTCATGGCTCAATCGTCCTTGCTGGGTCAACTCCCTTGCCAGATATAGCTTCGCCCGTCTCGGGATCAAATGCACCCATGTGCTTTCCTCGCTTGTTGTACATTTCAACTTCGCCGTGCTGAGAGTCCCACTCGCAAATGCATCCGTTTGCTCGCTTCCAACGCTTTCGTAATCCGCCGCCACCTTGCACCGGCGTCTTCGGTTTTACGCGCACGGCATCCGGGAAGCCGGGCAAACTCGATGGCGCAGGAATGTACTTGCTCAATCCAAGTGGATCGATCCATTCGATCGGGTTCGGCGCGTATTGGAACGCATTCAAGCCACCGGCCAGCCCGATCGGATCCTTGCTAACGAACCGCCCACTACCCGGATCGTAGTACCGATGCCGGTTGTAATGCAGCCCCGTCTCGCGATCAAAGTACTGCCCCGCAAACCGCAGCGGATTCGCGATCCCCGCCTTGCGCGCCGCCTCGCTGATCACCTCCTGCGCTTCGCCCCACGCCTGATAGCGCGCCGACCACGCCAGTTCACCCGCCTCGTCCGTCAACTCCTGCGGCGTGCCGATCTGATCACAATGGTAGTACGCCAGCGATGTGAGCTCCGGAGCTTCGTTCTCCCCATCCCCCAACACCGCCGGCCCCGTCACGCGCAACAGCGGCGTGAAGCTCCCCGGCTCATACACAAAGTGCGTCGTCTCGCGCTTGTCCCACGACGTCTCATACGCCAGCGTATCGCCGTCCCAGCCGTACAACGTCAGCCCATAGCCGTGCTCCTGCTTCAGCCGACGCCGCTCCGCATCCCGCCAGCCGCTGCCCGCGTTCATCAGATGCGGCACTTGCGGTTCCGTCAGCTTCGCGATGCGCCGACCCAGCGCGTCGTACACATACCGCGCCTCCATGTGCCGGTTTTCCGCCGTCACCAGCCGGCCCAGGCTGCTCCACCCGAACGTCGTACGCTCGCCGTTGCGCTTGCGCGCCGTCAGGTTCCCTTGCTTGTCGTACGTGTAGTGCGTGCCGGCATATTCCTTCAGCAGGTTGTCCAGCAGCGGCGCGGCCGGCCTCCCGCCGAGCGCGCCAATCCCGTGCACATCTCGCTCCGTCGCGTCCACGATATTGCTCGCCGGATCGAACGCAAACGTCTCCACGCCCAGCGACGACTGCGCGCGCGTGAGCCGGCCAATCGGGTCGTACGCGTACTGGATCTCGCCACGCCGCATGTCCGCAATCTGGGTCAGTTGACTCGCCGCGTCGTACTGGTAGCGGCGCTCCGCCACCTTGCCGCCCGCGCCCTGCAGCGTCTGCCGTGCAAGCCGGCCCGCCTCGTCGTACTGCGTCGCCTGCTTCAGCCCGTTGCCGAGTTCGCGCAGCGTCTCGCGGTGCGCGTCGTCCCGCTCGACATTCGCGACGCTCCTGCCGTCGAGCACGAGGCCGTGCACGTGCCCCGATCCATACGCCAGCCAGTCGAGCCGGCGGCCATCCGGACGCATGGTCGCAATCCGTGCATCCACCGCGTCGTACTCGTGCCGCCACACAAACTCGTAGCTTTCGCGCTCGACCGCAAGGCTCAAGGTTTCGCGCTCAAGGTTGCCGACCGGGTCGTAGAAGCGTCGTACGGTCGACTGACCGTTCTTCGCCTGCAGCAGCCTGCCCAGCCCGTCGTACTGGAACGACTCGCGCTCGATCTTCACCTCGCCCTGCGGCTTCAGGAACACCTGCCCCCGATCGGTGAACTGCGCCGGCCAGCCCTGACGTTGGGCAAGCCGTCCCATCGGGTCGTATTCGAACGCCTCCATGACGTCGCCATACAGGCGATTCGTCACGACGCCGCTACCTGAATGGCGGAAGTACTGCGTAACGCGTTCGTCGAAGTCCGTCTCGCTGACAACGCGCCCGACGCTGTCATAGCCGAACCGGTACTCGCGTCCGTTCTCGTTGCGCAGCAGCGTGATCCGTCCCTGCCGATCCCAGCCGTACTCCACCGCATCGCCGTTGGCATGGATCCGCCGGGCCGGCAGGCCGGCTTGCGTGTAGCTGTAGCGCGTTTGCCGGTTCAGTGCATCGGTATGCGTCAGCAGCCGCCCCTCGGCGTCGCGCTCGAACGTCTCGCGACTGCCGTCCGGATGCCTGACCCACGCAAGCTGGCCTGCCTCGTAGCCATACCGCGTCGCCTCGCCCGCCGGACTCTGCTGCTGGATGATCCGTCCTCGCTCGTCGTATTTCCACGTCGAGGTCTTGCCCGAGCAGTCCGTGTAACTGTCGATCTGCCCGTCGTCGCGCCACGCAATCCGCCGTGTCCCGCCCTTCGGGTCGGTGATCGCGATCGGCAGGCCCGCGCGGCCGTACTCGTACTTCGTCACCCGCCCGAGCGGATCGGTCGCCTCGGTCACACGGCCCTTGCTGTCGTAGTACCGCTGCCAGCGATGACCTTCCGAGTCCTGCAAGCCGATCATGTCGCCACCACGGTCGTAGACGTAATATGCGGTCCGCCCGTCCTGCTGCGTATGCGACGTCAAATGCCCTGCGTCGTCCCACGTGAACGATTCCTCGGTGCCGTCCGGGAACACGTGACGCGTCACGTGCCTGGCGACATCGCGAAAGAACCATTCCTCGGTCTGGTCCGGATACACGATCCGGTACACGTAGCCGTCGATGTCGTAGTACTGCTGCGTCGTATGACCGAGCGCATCCGTGACGAAGGTCAGTCGCAAACGGTCGTGCCACGTCAGCCGCGTATCGAATGTGCCGTCGTCCGCCCACTCGCGCACCGCCTTCGCGTCCAGGTGCGTGCCGTCCCATTCGAGGTTCGTCCCGCGTCCGGCTCGGTCCGTGTAACGCGTAACAAGGTGGTGCGAATAGGTGTAGCTCCACGACGCGTCGTTCTCATCGGCTGCTTCGACCAGATCGCCGGCTTCGTCGTAGCGATAGCGTGCAAGCGTGCGGATCACCGCACCCGCATCGTCGATCAACGCGACGCGCGTGATGCGGCCGGTCGCGTCGTGCGTCACGGTCGCGGTGGTCTCGCCCGCATCGATCGTTGCGAGAAGACCATTCGCCCAGGTCAGCGCCACCACATTGCCCGAACGGTCCTCGATCCTGGCGAGGACGAACCGGGTGCCGTATCGCTCGTAGGTCTCGATCAACGTTTCGCCGCGCACGACGCGGAGCCGGTCGCCCGATTCGCGCGTGATCGTGCACGACTCGACCGGGTCGCGATGCGGCTGACCCGGTCTCAGGGCCGGATAGACGAGGCTGCGCCCCGACGCATCGTGATAGACGAACGCGTCGCCTTGCGCCTCGAACGCCGCGTGATAGGGCGATGTCCAGCGCGGACCGAACGGCCCCTGCTCATCATGGGCACCGAAGTTCGAGCGATAGGTTCGTATCCATTCGATCGGAACGATACCGGGCAGCACGAAATCGGTGTGCGTGAACGATTCGTCTCCAAGCGCGAGCCCGATCGCGCCGCCAACCCGCGCAGGGGGCTGGCCGGGCTTGCACCTGCAGCCCGGACCGGGCTTGCGGGCGTTTGCCTGCTCGGAGACGTTGGTGACCTGTTGTCCGCCTTCCTTGCGTTTCGCCTGATTCGACTTGCGGCTGTCGACCGTCGCGAAGGCATGACGCTTCACCTGAAGCGCGCGGATCAGGACATTGAGCAGGTACATCACCGTGCCCACGTCTTCGCCGGCCAAACCGTGAATCCGCCGCTTGACGTCCGGAATACTCGCGCGGATATCGGCGGCCAGCTCGTGGATCGCCGCCCTGGCTTGCGCCGGCGTCAGCGATACGAGCACGTTCGCTTCGGCTTTCGCGCCGGCCTTGTACACGTCCCACACCGCGCCAAACAGGTTACCCAGTGTTTCGGCCGGCTCATGCAGCAGCGCGTCGGCCGATACGCGCGCCACCTTCCGCCGTGCAGAGGCCAGATTCTCGTTCGGGTCGGTCAAGCGTCCCGACGCCAACGCGTCGAGCCCGTTCGCCAACTGTGTCAGGCGCTTCTCGGCCTCCTTGCCCGCTTCGTTCAGGAGTTCAGTCAGCCGGTTCTTCGCCTCCACGACGAACGGCTCGAGATCCCCCATCAACGTGGCCGTGAAATGTCCCGCGATGATCGTCACCGATGCCGTGGCGAGATCCTTCGCGCCCTGCCGGACCTTCTGGCGCACCAGCCCCAACGTCGGACGCAATGACATGCGCGCGGCGGCCGTGCCGGGCGGCACCGGCATCACGCCGATCAGGTTGATCGCCAGATTCGCCCAGTCCAGCATTTGCTCGATTTCCTCGGCCTTCGAGCGGGGTTTGATGCTGCGATTTTGGATCAGCTTCGAGATGTCGCCACATACGTCGACAGCGGCGATGATATTGCCCAGCACCGGCAGGGCGCCCGACACTTCCTTGATGCGGCCAAGCGTTATGTATCCGCCGCTGACCGACCGCAGCCAGTTATCGAAGCTGGACGCTCCGGCCTCGAGATCCGCGAAGTGAACGCGGTCGAGCGGCACGATCGCCGCGTCGATGGAAGGAAGGGAGTGCGATGGATTGGCCATGTTGTTCTTGGTGTTGTTCTGCGTATTCGAAATCGGGCGTCAGACGCGGCGACGGCGGCTCAGATCAGGCCACGCCTTCGGGCTGCCATCGGGGTGGTCTGAGATAGCTGGACATGACCCACGAGTCATGCGAATCGCGTTCGTATGTCACCTGGGTCGCACCCGGGGCCAAACCACTCACGACCGCTCGGCCCGACGCATCAAGCGTGCCGCTATGCTTGGCACCCAGGCTGTCGGTGACCGTGAAGGTGCTTTTCTCGACCGGCGCATCCGTCACGTAATGGCGCAACACTTCGAGCTGGCCCGGCCCGGACTTCGGGAATGGCGGGAAGCCCCCACCGGTCCCCTGCGGTCCGTCCGTCTGATGGCTGCCCGCATGGATCGTGTGCGCGCCTGCCGTGCGCACCGTGTAGCCTTCGTCGCTGATGCGCACTTGGGTGCTGCCGGCGTGCAGTACGATTTCCTTGGCCGCGTGGAGCTGGATGCTGTCCGCGGTACTCATCACGCGAATCGACTGCCTGGCTTTCAGGTCGATGCCGTCGGCCTGCGCTTCGATGCGTACCTTCCCGGCGGCCGCGACCAGCGCCATCCCCGCCTTGTGCACGAACAGCGAGAACGCGTTCGACACGCTCGCGAACAACGATTGCCCCACTGCGAGCGCCACGTGACGGCCGCTCGTCACGGCAACGTCCTCGTTGCTCGCCACGTGAGCGTTACGCTCTGCCGCCACGCTGACGCCTGCCGCGCTCGCCAGCACCAGATCCGGTTCCTTCAACTCCGGGAAGTCGTTCTCGCCCGCCGGCACATCGCCCCGAATCGCATCGTTGCGCGCCTTGATCGCCTTCGCGACTTCGCTCTGATCCGCGCCGAGCTGCTGCGCCTCGTGCTGCTGCGAGAGACCAGACAGGCTCTCCTGCAGCTCACGCGCTCGCGTTAATCGTCCCAACCCCGCCTTGACTTCCTTCGCCTGGCCGGCACCGTTCGGCTGGCCGTCGGTCGAGACGACTAGCCCCATCAGCGCGCGCACCACGCCCCAGTAATCGGTACGCAGATCGAAGCCCTTTCCGCGCGCGTCTGCCCGGCCCGTCTTCCGCACGATGCGCCGGAGGTTGCCCAGGGCCAGCACCGAGCTGCCGGCATCGCTCGCAATCTGCGTCTGGATCTGCCCTTGCGTATCGTCGATCGCGACATGGCCGGATGCCGTACCATGGAACTCGCGACCGCGCAGCACCGCGACCGCCTGGTTCGCCGGCTGGTCCAGCGCCGGTTGCCGGAAAGCGTTCACCAGGCTGCCTCCGATCACCGGGAGGTCCGGATCGCCGTAGTAGTGCATCACCGCCACTTCGTGGCCGATCCGAGGCAGGAGCGTCGCCCCCATGTCGCCGCCCTGCCACGGCGACAGCACGCGCAACCAGATGCCCGCGTGCTCGTCCAATTTGCCTTGGCGGTCCCACTTGAACTGGACTTTTACCCGACCATAGCGGTCGGTCCAGACTTCTTGTCCGGCCGGACCTACGACGATTGCCTTTTCGGGGCCGCTCAGGCGCGGTTTCTGGACACTACGTTCGAGCCGGAACGGCTCATTCGCGGGTAGCAACTCGAACTGCGCTTCGCACCGATACGCTTGCCCCGCGCCCGAGCGATCCCCCACATCCTCGATGTCGAGCCGGCACGACACCACCAAATATTCGCGATTCGCCGCCTGCTGCGGGTAGCCAGTCAATGTGAAAGTGCGGCCGACCGTCAATCCGCGGAGATTACCTCGACCGTTGGCGCGCAATCCCGCGCAGCGCCTCGCTTCGAGTTGCACGCGCGCGAGGTGCCGCGCCTCCTGCTCGGTGTGATTGGCTTCTCCCGTGAGGCCGGATGAGCCCGCCAGCGGCTGGCTGTAGTCTCCCCAGTCGTAGATCTCGCCATCCGCGCACGAGGTCTCGCTCTGGCTCTCCTCGGTGACGGTGAGATTCGCGCGCGGCCGCGTGTAGTCGTAATCCACCACCGTCACGCTGCCCGACGTCAGCCGGCTCGTCACCGACAGCGCATGGATGTGTTCCTCATCGATTCGCTTGCCGTCAGGCGACAGGTAGCGCACCGTCTCGTAAGCCGCGCCGTGCGAATGGTGGCCACCCACCGTATCGCACAACACGAGCCGCTGGTGGCCACCGTCGTGTTCGATCCACCACCAGATGCCCCATTCCTCCCACAGCCGCTGCAGGAAGGCCCAGTCGGTCTCGAACGCCTGGCGCTGCACGTCGCGCTTCGGGTAGAGGCCGTGGAACGCGCCGGCCAGACGTTTGTCGACCGGGTACGGGTACTTCGCAAGCACCGCGTCCGTGATCTCGACCACGCTCATGTCCTGGAAGATCCGGCTGTCCTGGGTGAGCGTCGCGCGATACAACCAGGGCCGCAGTTCGAGTTCGTACAGGATCGAGTGGCGGTCCGCGCCCGCGACCCGCGCCTCGGTAACCAGCGCCGTGATCTCGCGTATGCCTGCGCCGATGTTGCCGAGCCCCGCATTGCCCGCGAGACCGGAAACAAATTGCCCCTTGCCCTCGAGCTGGATCGAGACGGTCACTTCCGTGCCGACTATCTGATCCAGATCCAGATTGGCGGTGACGCTCGGCGAGAACGCGTATGCATCATCGGTACGCAGCGTGACGAGATAGCGGCATGTGTCGATGCGACCGATCGCTTCGGTGCCTTGCAGGCGCGCCGGAGCAAACACCGGCAAACCGTCAACGCCATAGGTCGGCAGCGCCGCACCGGAAATCGCCAGCGTGCGGGCTTGATTGAGTGTTGTCATTGACAATCTCCCGTCGTTCACGCGCCGATTACGGTGGCGCCGCAACCGGTCTTGTCGCCGAGATAACCCACGCGTCGACCCCGATGCGTGCGCGGGCCGCTCGCCAATAGCGGGAAAACGCCACCACATTTCGGGCAGATCACGCCGTGGCCGTCCAGCGATACGGCAATCCCACGGTGCTTCAATTCGTCGGTTGCTTCGACAACTTTGCCACCGTGGTCGGTCACGTCACCAAGACGAACCATGTCGCGGCCCAGTGCATCTCGCATGACAACGCGCCTCGTAAGAGAAATGAAATATTTCTCTTCTACCCAACTTCAAAACGACACGCAATTTTTGAGATGAAGTCACGTGCTGCGGCCACAAACTCCGGCGCCTCCGAGTCCCCTCGCTGTCATAGGTTGCTGGAAAACCCCTAAAGGAATCGCCAGACCGCGAAAGGTAGCGGAAGGTTTCGTCTCCCTATACTCGTCAGGACGATGCAGCAAGCATCGCGCCAAACGAATACAACGAAGGAGACGACCCCGATGCGACCCATCCTGCGCACCCTCGCCGTTGCAGCCAGCCTGAGCTGCGCGCTCGCCGCTCACCCCGCCTTCGCCGACGACGGCGGCAAGGTCACGATCATGGTCGGCGGGATCGCCAAGCTGATCTACCTGCCCGCGCGGCTCACGCAGGAGCTCGGCTACTTCAAGGCGGAGGGGCTCGACGTCGAACTGCTGTCGCAGCCGGCCGGCGTCGATGCCGAGAACGAGCTGCTGGCGGGCGCCGTGCAGGGCGTCGTCGGTTTCTACGACCATACGATCGACCTGCAGAGCAAAGGCAAGGAAGTGAAGGCGATCGCCGTGTTCGGCCAGGTGCCGGGCGAGGTCGAGATGGTGTCGACCAAGGCCGCCCCCACCTTCAAGTCGATGGCCGACGCGAAAGGCAAGACGCTCGGCGTGACGGGCCTCGGCTCGTCGACGAGCTTCCTCACGCAATATCTCGCGCTGCAGCACGGGGTGACGTCGACGCAGTACACGATGCTGCCGGTCGGCGCCGACGCGAGCTTCATCGCCGCGATCAAGCAGGGCCGCATCGACGCCGGGATGACGACCGAGCCGACGGTGTCCGCCCTCGAGAAGATGGGCGACGCGAAGGTGCTGGTCGACCTGCGCACGCTGGAAGGCACGCGCGCCGCGCTCGGCGGCACCTATCCGGCCGCGAGCCTGTACGTGCAGTCGGCGTGGGCCGATTCGCACAAGGCCGAAGCGACCAAGCTCGCGCACGCGTTCGCGAAGACGATGCAGTTCATCCACACGCACAGCGCGGAGGAAATCGCCGCGAAGATGCCGGCCGACTACCAGAAGGACAAGGCGCTGTATGTGTCCGCGCTGAAGGCGTCGCTGCCGATGTACACGGCCGACGCGAAGATGCCGGCCGACGGCCCGGCGACGGTGCTGAAGGTGCTGTCGGCGTTCAACCCGTCGGTGAAGGGCAAGCACATCGACCTGGCGCGCACCTACACCAACGATTTCGTGAACGCGAAGTAATCGAGAGCGATACAGGCGCCCGCGGCGGCGATCCCGCCGCCGCGCGTTCCCCGTTCCGGCCCGGTTGACCGGCCCGGCGTCGCCACGATGCGGCGCCCTCCTCACCCGCAGGACGAATGCGATGAATCAGGCAGTTTCCCCGAGCACACCGGCGATCGAGTTTCGCAATGTGTCGTGCCGCTTCATTTCGCCGGAAGGCAAGGCCACCGTCGCGCTGCGCGACTTCAGCATGAACGTCGCGCGCGGCGAGTTCATCGCGATCGTCGGGCCGACCGGCTGCGGCAAGTCGACCACGCTGAACCTCATCACCGGCCTGCTCAAGCCGGCGTCGGGCGAGGTGCGCGTGATGGGCCGCCCGGTCGACGGGATCGACCCGCGCATCGGCTTCGTGTTCCAGGCCGACGCGGTATTCCCGTGGCGCAACGTGATCGACAACGTCGCGGCGGGCCCGCTGTTTCGCGGCCGCTCAAAGGACGTCGCGTACGCGCAGGCCGAGGAATGGATCCGCAAGGTCGGCCTCGACAAGTTCACGAAGCACTACCCGCATCAGCTCTCCGGCGGGATGCGCAAGCGCGTCGCGCTCGCGCAGACCTTCATCAACCAGCCGGAAATCCTGCTGATGGACGAGCCGTTCTCGGCACTCGACATGCAGACGCGCACGCTGATGCAGGACGAACTGCTGCAGTTGTGGTCCGCGAACAAGGGCTCGGTCGTGTTCGTCACGCACGACCTCGAGGAGGCGATCGCGCTCGCCGACCGCGTGTTCGTGCTGACCGCACGCCCCGCGACGCTCAAGCGCGTGTACGAGATCGACCTGCCGCGCCCGCGCGTCACGTCGGAGATTCGCTACGACACGCGCTTCATCGAAATTTCCAAGGACATCTGGCACGACCTGCGCGAAGAAGTGCAGATCGGCTGACAGCAGCAAGGACAGGACAGGAGCATGACCGACATGACGCTTCCCCCCACCGCCATTCCGGCAACGTCGCTCGAGGACGAGTCGCGCGCCGCTCAAACCCGGCTGCGCCGCCGCCGGCAACTGATCATCGGCCTGCGGATCGCCGTGCTCGTCGTCGTGCTGGGCGGCTGGGAACTCGCCGCGCGGCTCAAGTGGATCGATTCGTTCTTCTTCTCGCAGCCGACGCTGATCTTCGCGCAGATCCAGGACTGGTTCGTCAACGGCACGTCGCAGGGGCCGCTGCTCACGCAGGTCTGGGTGACGCTCGAGGAAACCACGATCGGCTTCCTGATCGGCTCGGTCGCCGGCGTGATCTGCGGGATCGTGCTCGGCCGCAACAAGCTGATGGCCGACGTGTTCGGCCTGTACATCCAGATCGCGAACTCGATCCCGCGCGTCGTGCTGGGCTCGGTGTTCGTGATCGCGCTCGGCCTCGGGATGGCATCGAAGATCGCGCTGGCCGTCGTGATGGTGTTCTTCGTCGTGTTCGGCAACGCGTTCCAGGGCGTGCGCGAAGCCGACCGCTACCTGATCGCGAACGCGCAGATCCTCGGCGCGTCGCGCCGGCAGATCACCACGTCGGTCGTGATCCCGTCCGCGCTCTCGTGGATTCTCGCGAGCCTGCACGTGAGCTTCGGCTTCGCGCTGGTCGGTGCGGTCGTCGGCGAATTCCTGGGTTCCAAGCAGGGCATCGGCCTGCTAATCTCCACCGCCCAGGGCGCGTTCAACGCGAGCGGCGTGTTCGCGGCGATGATCGTGCTGGCCGTGGTCGCGCTGGCCGCCGACTATCTGCTGACCTGGCTCGAGAAGCGCCTGCTCAAGTGGCGCCCCGCCGCGTTCTGAGCAGCGCACGCATCGGATCACACGCCCGAACCGCGCCGGTTGCCCCGGCGCGGTTCGGCATTGAGGAGAAGGAATGGCGCACAGCCTGCGCGGGCGGCTCTTGTGGTGGCTGCTGCTGCCGCTCGCGGTGTTCGTGCTGATCGCGGGCGCGATGTCGTACGACACCGCGCGGACCACGGCCGGGCTCGTGCAGGACAGCGCGCTCGTCGCGTCCGCGCGCACGATCGGCGAGGACGTCGAATGGCGCGACGGCTATCTCGCGGCCGACGTGCCGCCCGCCGCGCTGGAGATCTTCGAGTCGCCGTCGGCCGATTCGGTCTACTACAAGGTGATCGACAGCCGCGAGCGGCTGCTCGCCGGCAATCCGGCGCTCGCCCTGCCCGAACGGCACGGCATCGAGCCGACGCTGTACGACATGGCAGTCGACGACGTGCCGCTGCGCGCGGTGGTCTACGACCGCCAGCTGTACAACGAGGGCAAGATCGAGACGGTCACGGTGGTCGTCGCGAAAACGACGCGCTCGCACGATGCGATGGTCGCGACGATCTGGCGTCCGCAGCTCGTGCGCCTGTCGCTGATGCTGGTGCTCGCGGTCGTGCTGGTCTATCTCGGCCTCACGCTCGAGCTGCGCCCGCTGATGAAGCTGAAGGACGACGTCGCCGACCGCGGGCCAATGGAGCTGGAGCCGATTCGCCCGGAGCGGCTGCAGCACGAGCTGCGGCCGATCGTCGACGCGATCAACCAGTGCATCGCGCGGCTCAATACGCACACGGCCACGCAGCGCCGCTTCATCGCCGACGCCGCGCACCAGTTGCGCACGCCGATCGCCGTGCTCGATACGCAGATCCAGTATGCGCGGCAGCGCGAGCACAACGATGAGGAACTCGCGTCGGTGCTCGACAGCATGCAGCGCAGCAGCCGCAAGATGGCCGACGTGACCGACAAGCTGCTGCTGCTCGCGCACGCGGAAGCGACGCCGTCGACGCTGCTCACGCATCGCGTCGATCTCGCCGCCGTCGTATCGAGCGTGCTGGAGGAAACGATCGTGCTCGCGCAGCAGCGCGACATCGACCTCGGCGCCGATCTCGGCGAACGGCTCGACGTCGCGGGCAGCGACAGCCTGCTGACCGCGCTGGTGATGAACCTCGTCGACAACGCGGTGCGCTATACGCAACCGGGCGGTTGCGTGACGGTCGCCGCGCGGCGCGACGGCGACGCCGTCGTGCTCGACGTGGTCGACAACGGCCCCGGCATTCCGGCCGAAGCGCGGCCGCACGTGTTCAAGCGGTTCTACCGCGTGTCGGCCGACACCGAAGGCTCGGGCCTGGGTCTCGCGATCGTCCGCGAGATCGCGCAGGCGCACGGCGGCAGCGCGTCGCTCGCGCCGGGGCCCGGCAATCGCGGTATCGTCGTGACCGTGCGGCTGCCCGCATACGCCTGAAGAGAAGTCGCCATGAAACTCCTGCTGGTCGAAGACAACGCCGAACTCGCGCACTGGATCGTGAACCTGCTGCGCGGCGAGGATTTCGCGGTCGACTGCGTCGGCGACGGCGAACGCGCGGACACGGTACTGAAAACCGAACGCTACGACGCGGTGCTGCTCGACATGCGGCTGCCGGGCATCAGCGGCAAGGAAGTGCTCGCGCGATTGCGGCGCCGCAACGACAACGTGCCGGTGCTGATGCTGACCGCGCACGGCTCGGTCGACGACAAGGTCGACTGCTTCGGCGCGGGCGCCGACGACTACGTGGTCAAGCCGTTCGAATCGCGCGAACTGGTCGCGCGGATCCGCGCGCTGATCCGCCGGCAGGCCGGTGTGGGCACGACACAGCTCGTATGCGGCGATCTCGTCTATGCATTCGGCACGCGCGAATTCCGTTGCGGCGACGCGGTGCTCGCGCTGCGCCGCCGCGAGCATGCGATTCTCGAAACGCTGATGCTGCAGCAAAACAAGACGGTGTCGAAGGCGCGGCTGATGGACAGCGTGTTCGCGCTCGACGACGAACCGAGCGCCGATGCGATCGACATCTACATCCACCGGCTGCGCAAGCATCTCGCGGGCAGCACGGCCGAGATCATCACGCTGCGCGGGCTCGGCTACATCCTGCGCGAGAAGAACGCGCAGGACTGACGGCCCCGCCTCCGGCGTCGATTCGTAGCACGTAACGTGTCGGCAGCCCGCGGGCGGCCTGCCGGGCTCGCGTCCGCCCGCCTGCCCGATTCGCGATTATTGCGCGTTCGGTGTTTTCACCGATCCGATTCTTTCCTCCGGGAAAGCGGCGTGAAGGATTCCACCCTCTACGATGCTACATGTCGGCCCCCTCGCTGTGGCCGGCAACAGCTGGCATACATTACGTACTGCCAACAAACAGATTTCAATGCGGCAGCTCGGAGGAGACGATCTTGAAACGAAAAACCCTTGCCCTTTCCATCGCGGCGGCAGGCCTGTGCGCCGGCACCCAGGCGCACGCGCAGTCGAGCGTGCAGCTCTATGGCCTGATGGACCTGAGCTTTCCGACCTACCGGACCCACGCCGACGCGAACGGCAATCATGTGATCGGCATGGGCAACGAAGGCGAACCGTGGTTCAGCGGTAGCCGCTGGGGCCTGCGAGGCGCCGAGGACATCGGCGGCGGCACGAAGATCATCTTCCGCCTCGAAAGCGAATTCGTGGTCGCGAACGGCCAGATGGAAGACGAAGGCCAGATCTTCGACCGCGACGCGTGGGTTGGCGTCGAGGACGAGCGCTTCGGCAAGCTGACGGCCGGCTTCCAGAATACGATCGCGCGCGACGCATCGGCGATCTACGGCGACGCGTACGGTTCCGCGAAGCTCACGACCGAGGAAGGCGGCTGGACCAACTCGAACAACTTCAAGCAGATGATCTTCTACGCGGCCGGCCCGACCGGCACGCGCTACAACAACGGCCTCGCGTGGAAGAAGCTGTTCAGCAACGGCATCTTCGCGAGCGCCGGCTACCAGTTCAGCAACTCGACCTCGTTCGCGACCGGCTCCGCATACCAGGTCGCGCTCGGCTACAACGGCGGGCCGTTCGCCGTGTCGGGCTTCTACAACCACGTGAACCACAACGGCTTCAGGAACCAGACCTTCTCGGTCGGCGGCGACTACTCGTTCAGCATCGTGCGCCTGAATGCCGGCTACTTCCGCTACAACGGCGATCAGGGCTCGCTCGGCCAGCGCCATGACGATTCGTGGACCGTGTCGATGAAGATCGCGCCGAAGGGCGCGCTCGATTACGAGCTCGGCTACCAGCAGATGCGCGTCAAGAACGCCGCGTACAACGCCGACGGCTTCACGCCGAACGCGAACCTCGGCGCGTTCAGCCTGACCAACGGCGTCGGCAACGGCTTCAAGGAGACGATCTACGGGTCGGTGTTCTACCACCTGAGCAAGCGCACCGAGGTGTATCTGGCAGGCGACTACATGAAGCTGCATGGCGGCTACACGGTGTCGTCGACGTTCGGCGCGAAGAACCAGCTCGAACTGACCTCGGGCATCCGCACGCGCTTCTGACCCCGCGGCCGGGGCGCGCCGCGCCCCGCCGTGCCCTTCGTTCGGGATTCTCCATGCGGGCACGCCGGCGCATTGCGCCGACCGTGCCCTTTTTTTCGTCGTTTTCGGCCCGTGCGGGGCCCCCGTGACACGGCGGTCGGCCGGCGCCGCGACAACCGGCCGACCGCCGCTTGCGGCCCGTGGGACGGGCGATCGCGGCCGATGCACGCACGATCGCCTCACATCGGTGCTTGACCTGCGCCGACCGACTCGCTAGCGTTTCGGGTTTGCCCGGGTGGCCATTGCCGCCGGTGCCGTGAGTGCGCCCGACGTCCTGGCGCACGCGGCCGGGCTCCGATGGAAAAAACGATGCAGAAACTCGATGCGGCGAGCCCGCAGGCGATGTCGACGGATTTCACCGCCGACAACGTCGCGCGCCTGAAGGCGCTGTTCCCCGAACTCGTGACCGAAGGCCCGGACGGCGCGTCGGTCGACGTCGACGTGCTGAAGGCGCTGGTCGGCGAGCGCACCGTCGGCGACGCCGACGAGCGCTACGGCTTCCACTGGCACGGCAAGCGCAGCGCGCGCCAGGCCGCGCTCACGCCGTCGACGGGCACGCTGCGTCCGTGCCCCGGCGACAGCGTCGCGTGGGACGACACGCGCCATCTCGTGATCGAGGGCGACAACCTCGACGTGATGAAGCTGCTGCACAAGAGCTACGCGGGCAAGGTGAAGCTCGTCTACATCGATCCGCCGTACAACACCGGCAGCGATTTCGTCTATCCGGACGACTTCAGCGACAGCATCCGCCACTACCTGGCGATGACGGGCCAGACCGACGGCGGCATGAAGCGCAGCACCAACACCGAGGCGAACGGCCGGTTCCACACCGACTGGCTGAACATGATGTATCCGCGCCTGAAGCTCGCGCACGCGCTGCTGTCCGACGAAGGGCTGATCGCCGTGCACATCGACGAGCATGAAGTGCACGCGCTCGTGCTGATGCTGCGCGAGATCTTCGGCGAGGAGAACGAGCTCGGCGTCGCCGTGTGGGACAAGCGCAACCCGAAAGGCGATGCGCGCGGCGTCGCGTATCAGCACGAATCGCTGGTGCTGTTCGCGCGCAACGCAGAGACGCTGCTCGAGCAGGCGCCGCTGAAGCGCCCGAAGCGCAACGCGCAGCGCATGCTGGATGCCGCGCACGACGCGGTGTACCGCAGCGGCAACGCGAAGGACGCGCAAAAGGCATACCGCGCGTGGATGAAGGCGCAGACCAACCTGTCGGGCGGCGAGGTGATGTACGACCGGCTGTCGGCCGACGGGCGCGTGTACCGCCTCGTGTCGATGGCGTGGCCGAACAAGAAGAAGGCGCCGGAAGAGTATTTCACGCCGCTGATCCACCCGGTCACCGGCAAGCCGTGCGCGATGCCGGCGCGCGGCTGGCGCAACCCGCCCGCGACAATGCAGGCGCTGATCGAGCGCGGCCAGATCGAATTCGGTCCTGACGAAACCACGCAGCCGCAGCGGATCTACTACCTCGACGAGAACATGTACGAGAACGTGCCGTCGGTGCTGCCGTTCGCCGGCTCCGACGACGCGCTGCTGAAGACGCTCGGCATCCCGTTCGACCAGCCGAAGCCGGTCGATTTCGCGGCGGCCGTGATCGGCTGGTGCACGCGCGGCGACGACATCGTGCTCGACTGCTTCGCCGGCTCCGGCTCCACCGGCCACGCGGTGATGCAGGTGAACGCGACCGACGGCGGCGCGCGCCGCTACATCCTCGTGCAGCTGCCCGAGGCGCTCGACCGCCGCGACAAGACGCAGCTGGCGGCCGCCGATTTCTGCGCGAAGCTGAAGAAGCCGCTGACGCTCGCGGAAATCACCAAGGAACGCCTGCGCCGCACCGCGCAGCAGGTCGCGCGCGACTATCCGGAAAGCTATGGCGATCTCGGTTTCCGCGTGTACCGGCTCGACACGACCAACGTGATCGAGTGGGATCCGCGCCGCGACGATTTCGACCACGCGCTCTTCGCATCCGTCGAGCACGTGAAGACGGGCCGCAGCGAGGACGACCTGCTCGCCGAACTGACGCTCAAGCTCGGCCTCGACCTGTGCACGCCGGTCGAGCATCACCAGGTCGCGGGCAAGACCGTGCACCTGATCGGCCGCTCGATCGTCGCGTGTTTCGATGCGCGCATTTCGCGCGACGACGCGGGCCCGCTCGCCGACGGCATCGTCGAACTGCTCGACGCGACCGGCGCGACGCGCGACGTCACGTGCCTGTTCCGCGACAGCGGCTTCGTCGACGACGTCGCGAAGCTCAATCTCGCCGCGCTGCTCGAACAGCACGGCGTGAAGCGCGTGCGGAGCCTGTGATGCGGCTGCATTTCGAAGCGGATCTCGACTACCAGCGCGAGGCGATCGACGCCGTCTGCGACCTGTTTCGCGGCCAGGAATCGTATCGCGGCGACTTCAGCGTGCTCGCGAACGCCGCGCCCGGCACGACGGCCGCCGCGCAAGGCTCGCTCGGCTTCGCGGTGTCGGAGCAAGGCGTCGGCAACCGGCTGTCGCTGACCGACGACGCGCTCGCGCGCAATCTCGCCGACGTGCAGCTGCGCGGCGGGCTGCCGCCGTCCGGCTTGCCCGGCTCGCGCGACTTCACCGTCGAGATGGAGACCGGCACCGGCAAGACCTACGTGTACCTGCGCACGATCTTCGAGCTGAACCGCCGCTACGGCTTCACGAAGTTCGTGATCGTCGTGCCGTCGATCGCGATCAAGGAAGGCGTACACAAGACGCTCTCGATCACCGAGGACCATTTCCGCGCGCTGTACGCGGGCGTGCCGTACGACTATTTCCTGTACGACTCCGCGAAGCTCGGCCAGGTGCGCCACTTCGCGGCGAGCGCGGCGATCCAGATCATGGTGATGACGGTCGCCGCGATCAACAAGAAAGAGATCAACAACCTCTACAAGGACAGCGAGAAGACCGGCGGCGAGAAGCCGATCGACCTGATCCGCGCGACGCGGCCGATCGTGATCGTCGACGAGCCGCAAAGCGTCGACGGCGGGCTCGAGGGGCGCGGGCGCGAAGCGCTCGCCGCGATGGCGCCGCTCTGCACGCTGCGCTATTCGGCGACGCACGTCGACCGCCACCACATGGTGTACCGGCTCGACGCGGTCGACGCGTACGAGCGCAAGCTCGTCAAGCAGATCGAGATCGCGTCGGCGATCGTCGAGGATGCGCACAACAAGCCGTACGTGCGGCTCGTCGGCGTGTCGAACCGGCGCGGCGCGATCAGCGCGCGCATCGAGCTCGACGTCGCGACCGCGGCTGGCGTGAAGCGCCAGATCGTGTCGGCGACCGACGGCGACGATCTCGAACGCCTGACCAGGCGCGCGCTGTACGCGGGGCTGCGAATCGGCGAGGTGCATGCGGTGAAGGGTGCCGAATACGTCGAGCTGCGCCATCCGGAAGGCGAGGCGTTCCTGTCGCTCGGCGAGGCGTTCGGCGACATCGACACGCTCGCCGTGCAGCGCGAGATGATCCGTCGCACGATCCGCGAGCATCTCGACAAGGAGTTGCGTCTGGCCGAGCGCGGTGTGAAGGTGCTGTCGCTGTTCTTCGTCGATTCGGTCGAGCGCTATCGCCGCTACGACGAAAACGGGATGCCCGTGAAGGGCGACTACGCGCTGATCTTCGAAGAGGAATATGCGCGCGCGGCGCGCGTGCCGGCCTACCGTGCGCTGTTCGACGGCGTCGACGTCGCGCTCGAAGTCGAGCGCGCACATAACGGCTACTTCTCGATCGACCGCAAGGGCGGCTGGACCGACACGAGCGAAAGCAGCGCCGCGGCGCGCGAGAACGCGGAGCGCGCGTACGGCCTCATCATGCGCGAAAAGGAAGCGCTGCTGTCGTTCGACACGCCGCTGAAGTTCATCTTCTCGCATTCGGCGCTGAAGGAAGGCTGGGACAACCCGAACGTGTTCCAGATCTGCACGCTGCGCGACATCCAGACCGAACGCGAGCGTCGCCAGACGCTCGGCCGCGGCCTGCGCCTCGCGGTCGACCAGGACGGCGAACGCGTGCGCGACCCGGGCGTGAACACGCTCACCGTGATCGCGACCGAGCGCTACGAGTCGTTCGCGGAGAACCTGCAGAAGGAAATCGAGGCCGATACGGGCATTCGCTTCGGGATCGTCGAGGAGCACCAGTTCGCGGCGCTGCCGGTGCAGGAAGGCGACGGGCCCGCGCACGCGCTCGGCATCGAGCTGTCACGCGTGCTGTGGACGCATCTGCATGAGCAGGGCTACGTCGACGCACAGGGCAAGGTGCTCGACCGGCTCAAGGATGCGCTGCGCCAGCGCGCGCTCGTGCTGCCCGAGGCGTTCGAGTCGCTGCGCGCGCCGATCGTCGCGACGCTGCGCAAGCTGTCGGGCCGCTTCGCGGTGCGCAATGCGGACGAGCGGCGCGCGATCGCGTTGCGGCGCGATGCATCGGGCAAGGCCGTCGTGTTCGGCGACGACTTCCGCGCGTTGTGGGACCGCATCCGCCATCGCACCGTGTACAGCGTCGAGTTCGACAACGCGAAGCTCGTGCGCGATTGCACGGCCGCGCTGCGCGACGCGCCGGACATCGCGCGCGCACGGCTGCAATGGCGCAAGGCCGAGATCGACATCGGCAAGGCCGGCATCGAGGCGATCGAGGTGGCGGGCGCCGGCACGGTGCTGATCGACGAAGGCGAGTTGCCGCTGCCCGACCTGCTCACCGAACTGCAGGACCGCACGCAGCTCACGCGCCGCTCGCTCGCGACGATCCTGGCCGACAGCGGCCGGCTCGACGATTTCCGCGTGAATCCGCAGCAGTTCATCGCGCTGGCCGCCGATGCGATTAACCGCTGCAAGCGGCTTGCGCTGGTTGCGGGCATCGCGTACCGCAAGCTCGGCGAACGCCACGTGCATGCGCTCGAATCGTTCGAAAGCGAGGCGCTGACCGGCTATCTGCGCAATCTGCGGCCCGATGCGCGGAAGTCGATCCACGAGGCCGTCGTGTGCGAGACCGACGCGGAGCGTGCGTTCGCCGATGCGCTCGAGGCGCACGACGGCGTGAAGCTGTACGCGAAGCTGCCCGCATGGTTCCGCGTGCCGACGCCGCTCGGCAGCTATCACCCGGACTGGGCGGTGCTCGCGGAGCAGGACGGCGGCGAGCGGCTGTATTTCGTCGTTGATACGCCGAATGCCGACGGCGACGTGACGAGCGAGCACGAGCGCGCGAAGCTCGTGTGCGGCGAAGCGCATTTCCGTGCGCTGGTGGACGGCGGAGAGGCCGCGCGATTCGTGCGCGTCAGGCAGGCCGATGCGTTGTTCGAGCCGGTCGCAGCCGTCGCGCCGCTGGCGGGCGCGGGACGCTGAAACGAAGGGCGGCGACGAGCCGCCCTTTTTTTCGTTTCATCGATCCGGCCGCGATGAATCCGCTTGTCATACGGATGAAAGCGATTCGTATCCTCGCGGGTTCGCGCATGTGGTTACGGCTGGTTGCAAATCGGGGTCGATGCGATCGCGGTGCCCAGCACCTCCGTTTTCTCCCCGCCACGAAAAAGGGCGCCGAAGCGCCCTTTCTCCACATGCGTGCGCCGCAGTTACAGCGTGCGGCCGAATGCGTTGCGATGTGCGTGATGCGTGGATGTCGACGCATGCGCGGTATGGCCGTGCGTGTGCCCATGACCGTGACCCGGCTGCGTGCCTGCACGATCGGCGATCGTGTCGGAGCGGTCGGCTGCGCGCGCGAGGCCCTTATCGCGGTCGCCCGCGTGCACGCTGTTCGAGTTGCTCAGCGCTTCGCCGCTCATGTGGCCGGCGGACATGCCGCCCGCGTTGCCACCCATGCCGCCGGCACCGTGACCACCACCGTTGCCGCCACCACCGCCATTGCCGCCGGCCGCCGCATTCGCGGAAACGGCACCGAGTGCGAGGAGTGCTGCAGCCAGTACGGACAGATATCGTTGCGTTTTCATTGTTTGCTCCCTGGAGCGTGTTCGAATGATTGCATTCTAGGAACACGCGGTTTCCGCGCGACTCGACGTTGTAAATGATCGTAACGGTGCGCAAGGTGCACATTCGTCAGATCAATGTGCGACATGCCGGTCGCGCGCGCGGACTGCGTGGCCGGCCGTCGTCGGACGAAGGGAGATGAAAGGCGGGAACGGCACCGTGGCACCGTCTCGCCGTTTCCGCCGGTGAGCGCGCTTACTGCGCCGGCTGCACACCCTGCGCGGCGGCCTTGCGCTGCGCCGCCACCTCCTGCTCGTGCTTCTTCGCCATGTGGTGGCCGACGATGCAGCCGCCGACCGCGCCGACCACGGCGTGATGTCCCGCGTAGTGGCCGGCGACGCCGCCCACCACCGCGCCCTTCATGCAGCCCGCCGCGTGCGCGCTGCCGATCGTTGCGAGCGCAACGACGGCGGCCGCCGCGCACGACCTGATGTGTCGAATGGGCATCATGCGATCACTCTCCTCTTGTCGTCGTGATCAGTATTCTCGTGAGCCGGTCGCCCGGTTCAGTTCCAGCGGCCGCGCCAGCCGTCGCCGTCACGCCAGGCGCGCTCGCGCCACTCGTGCTCGCGCCATTCACGGCGACGCCACTCGTGTTCACGCCATTGACGCGCACGCCAGTCGTCGTCGCGGTAACCCACCGGCGCGTACATCACCGGCGGAGGCGGCGCCACATAGACCGGCGCCGGCGCCTCATAAACGCCCGGCACACCGATCCCGACCGACAGGTCGACATGGGCCGATGCGACACCCGAAGCTGCCAGCGCCGCTACACCGAGAACTGCACCGAGGATAAGTTTCTTGCTCATTTCGCGACTCCCTGCACGTGTCGTGCGTCATGTGACTACGGTTCGGAGTCTAGGCACCGGGGGCCGACACAGGTGAAACCGGTCTGCGAGACCGGTAACGGACGTTTACGGAGAGGCGCAAAGCCTTGCAGGACAGGGATGGCGGACGGTTCGACACACCGTTGCGACGGCGCATCGAATCGGCAAAGGCGGGAATTTTTGCCGAAAAGCGCGCCGGCGACGCACGCCGTGCGCGCCGATCGAACGACGTTACGCGCGGATATCGTCGACGCTGCGCAGCCAGTGCACGCTGAACAGATTGTTCGCGTCGGTCCACACGGTGTCGGGCTCGAAGCCCGCCCGGCGCGCGGTCGCATGGAAGCCGCCGATCGTGAACTTGTGCGAGTTCTCCGTGTGGATGTGCTCGCCCGCCTCGAAGCGGAACGCGTGGCCACGCACGTGCACCGCTTGCGCGATATCGCTGACGAGATGCATCTCGATGCGCTGCCGTTCCCGGTCGTAAAACGCGTAATGCGAGAACGCGTCGAGATCGAAGTCCGCGCCCAGTTCCGCGTTCGCGCGGGCGAGGAGGTTCAGGTTGAACCGCGCGGTCACGCCCTGCGCGTCGTTGTACGCGCGATGCAGCGTGCGCGCGTCCTTCACGAGATCCACGCCGACCAGCAGGCCACCGCCGCGCAATAGCCGCGCGGCGTCGCGCAGGAACGCGTCGGCTTCCTCGGGCGAGAAGTTGCCGATCGTCGAGCCGGGGAAGAAGCCGATGCGCCGGCGCGGCGTCTCCGTCAGTTCGGCCAGTTGCTCTGCCTTCGTATAGTCGGCCGCGATCGGCGCGACGTCGAGCCACGGATACGCGGCACGCAGCCGCGCGGCGGCGCCGTGCAGGTAGTCGGCCGAGATGTCGATCGGCACGTAGCGCGCCGGCGCGTTCGCGTAGTTGTTCGCACACGCGTCGAGCAGCACGCGGATCTTCTCGAGCGAGCCCGCGCCGAATTCGACGATGTCCGCATGCGGGCCGACGCGCCGCACGATCTCGGCCGCGCGATCGCGCAGGATGCCGAGTTCCGTGCGTGTCGGGTAGTACTCGGGCAACTCGCAGATGCGGTCGAACAACGCCGAGCCGGCCGCATCGTAGAAGTATTTCGGCGAAATGCTGCGCGGCGTGCGCGACAGTCCGTCGATTAGATCGCGCTCGAACGCGCTCGGCCGCGAATCGCGGGCGGGTTGCAGGCCACCGCTCGTGGCCGTCAGATCAGACGTCTCGCGCAAGTCGCACTCCCGTGAATTGCCAGCGCGCGGCCGGCGGAAAGAAATTGCGGTACGTCGGCCGTTCGTGCCCCGGCGGCGTCGCGATGCTGCTGCCGCGCAGGACCTGCTGGCCCACCATGAACTTGCCGTTGTATTCGGCGGCGACGCCCGCGAGCGGCCGAAAGCCCGGATACGGCTCGTAGGACGAACGCGTCCATTGCCACACGTGCCCGAGCATCTGCTGAATACCGTCCGCGCCGACTGCGGCTTCCCATTCGAATTCGGTCGGCAGGCGTGCACCGGCCCACTCCGCGTACGCGGCCGCTTCGTAGAAGCTCACGTGACACACGGGCGCATCGGGCGCGAGCGGCTCCACGCCGTGCAGGCCGAACGCGCGCCATGCGTGTACGGTTTCCGGCTCACCGTCGTCGTCGGAAATCCAGTAAGCGGGCCCTCGCCACCCTTCCCGCTGCACCGTCGCCCAGCCGTCCGACAGCCAGTATTCAGGGCGTGCGTAGCCGCCGTCCGCGATGAAGGCCGCGAATTCGGCATTCGTCACGAGACGGTTCGCGATCTCGAACGGACGCACGAGCGCCGTATGGCGCGGCCGTTCGTTGTCGAACGAGAACGCGTCGCCGTCGTGGCCGATCTCGACGAGTCCGCCCGGCTGTTGCAGCCAGCGCAACGGGCCGGCATCGCCCGCGGCCAGGGCCGCAAGCTCCTCGGTGCCGTTGCGCGGCCGGAACGCGGGCTTCAGCGGGTTGCACGAAAACGCATGCAGCATGTCCGTGACGATCAGCTCCTGATGCTGCTGTTCGTGATGCAGGCCGAGTTCGATCTCGGGCGCGATCGCGGCGAGCATCGTCGGATCGGCGCCGTCGAGCGCGCGCAGCATCGCATCGTCGACGTACTGACGGTACGCATGCACCTCGTCGAGCGACGGACGCGTGAGCACCCCGCGCTGCGGCCGCGGATGGCGCGGGCCAAGCGCTTCGTAATAGGAATTGAAGAGGAACTGGAACGCGTCGTCGAACGGCCCGTAACCGCGCACGCGGCGCATCAGTACGACGGTTTCGAAGAACCAGGTCGTATGCGCGAGATGCCATTTCACGGGACTCGCGTCGGGCATCGACTGCACGGCCTGGTCTTCGGCGGACAGCGTCGCCGTCAACGCGACGCTATGGGCGCGCACGTCCTGATAACGGCGCTGAAGCTGGGATGCAAGGAGGCTCATCGGTTTACCGTCCACGTCGCGATTCGCTGCGTTGCGTTGCCGGAAAAAGGAAAGCCTTGCGCTCGGATGCGCGCGGCTGACGTGCGACCTTCAATGCTGCGTCGTCGGGCAGCCGGCGCGCGCGCCGGGCCGCTGGTGCGGCGACACTTCATCTGCCCGTGCAGAACAGTATGGGCCAGAAATGTGAACGTCGCGAATCGGATTTCGGGCGAAACGAAGACGAAAGAAAAATGAAAGCACTCGCGCTTTGAGCGGCGGCGGCGTAACGAACCGTCGATGCCCGTGATGGCGGGGCCGAGAGGTCGAACGCAAAGGGCATGCCTGCGCGTCGGCATTACCGTCGCCTCATGACAGCCGCGCGGCACGCATGAAAGGTCGACGATCCGGGTGCACCGGAGGAACGGCGTCATGCAGTCGACATCGGCCCCGATCCGCACGTTGGCATCGCGGCCGTCGGTGCGATGTTCAACTGCCCTGCCCTCCGTGCGCTTCCCGGCTTTTGAAAAATTTTTCGCGTCGATGTCACACGCGCGGGGGGCTCGTTCGTCATATCACCGGAACCCACACGAAAGGAGAAGGAACCATGACTGCGAAACTCAATCCGTTTGCCGCCGCCCCCGCGCTGATGAAGAACTGGATGACCGTATCGGTCGCCGCCGCCGGGAGCCTCGAGCCGACGCTGATCGAGCTGGTCAAGATCCGCGCATCGCAGATCAACGCGTGTGCGAACTGCCTTAACATGCACACCGTCGAGGCGCGCGAGCAAGGCGAGACCGAGCAGCGCATCAACCTGCTGGCCGCGTGGCGCGAAGCGCCCTGCTACACCGACCGCGAGCGCGCGGCGCTCGGCTGGACCGACGCGCTCACGCGGCTGTCGGAGGGCCATGGCGCGCACGAAGCCGCGTATGCGGCGCTGAACGACCACTTCAGCCAGGAGGAACAGGTGAAACTCACGGTGATGATCAACGTGATCAACGGCTGGAACCGGCTGGCCGTCGGCTTCGGGCTGTGGATCGATCCGGCTGAAGCGAAAGCCGCTGCCGCGAAGATGGTGGCCTGATGACCGACCTCGATCCGGCCGCGGGCAGCGCCGAAGACCGGGACGACGCTGCGGCGAGCTTCGATCCGCTGCGTCGCACGCTGATCCGCGTCGCGTACCGGATGCTCGGTTCCGTCGCGGACGCCGAGGACATCGTGCAGGAGGCGTTCATCCGCTGGATGGACGTCAATCGCACGGAGGTGCGCGTGCCCGAGGCGTTCCTGCGCCGCATGGTGATGCGCATGTGTCTCGATCAGCTGAAGTCCGCGCGGCACCAGCGCGAGACGTATATCGGCCCGTGGCTGCCGGAGCCGGTCGTCGAGGAAGATGAACAGGACGACGTCACGCTGCCGCTGATGCTCGCGCTCGAACGGCTCTCGCCGCTCGAACGCGCGGCGTTTCTTCTGCACGACGTATTCGGCCTCGAGTTCGACGAGATCGCGACGACGATCCAGCGTGCCCCGGCTGCATGCCGGCAGCTTGCGGCGCGGGCGCGCACGCATGTACGCGAGGCGCGGCCGCGGTTTCATGTCGAGAAGCAGCGCGGGATTGAGCTGGCCGAGGCGTTCTTCGCGGCGTCACGCAGCGGCGACATGGGCGCGCTCGGTGCGATGCTCGCCGAGGACGTGAGCCTGCATTCGGACGGCGGCGGCAAGCGGTCGGCCGCGGGCACGCCGGTGTTCGGCTTCGAGCGTGTGATGAAGGTGCACGAATACCTGGCCGGGCTGTTCGCCACGCATGCGTCGACGCTCGTGCGTGCCGGGTTCGTCAACGGGTTGCCGGGTTTCGTCACGCTGGAGGCCGACGGCGAGTTGCAGACCACGGCGCTCGAGATCGAAGACGGAAAGATCGTCGCGATCTATGTCGTGCGGAATCCTGACAAGTTGAAGCATCTGCATTGATGCTTGAGGAGCGGGGGCTTTGTGCCCTGCCTTGTCGATTGCTGGCCGCCAGTCGTGCATGTATCGCACATGGAGCATCGCGCGCGTACATGCGCTATTTCGACCGCAAAAAGAAAAACGCCACGCGATGTTGCCGCGTGGCGTTTGTATGTTGGCGAGCCGGATTGCCCGTAGGCAATGCGCACTGCCAGACCCCTTCATTTTGTTCGTTGGTAGGCTCGATTGGATTCGAACCAACGACCCCCACCATGTCAAGGTGGTGCTCTAACCAACTGAGCTACGAGCCTAAGAAGCCGCGAATTATAGAGAGGGTTTTGGAGGTGCGCAAGTCCCTTCGTGAAAATTTTTTGAATCGGGCGTGTGCGGGTGTCGACGATCGATGAAGTCTCGCGATGCCGGGCACGTTGGCTTCACTGCTTCGCATCACAGTAAAACGTGTCGATGCGCTGTGATGTTATCCACATTGCCCTCTGGATAACCGTCCGGCAAGCCTCTGGATTCACAGTGGAACGATTGAGGATATGTCGGCGTGGCTGTGAATCGACGAAAAGTTGTTCTGTGCTTCACAGAGTTTTGCGTGTGCTTCGCCGGTGGTTATGCGTTCCGATTCGTCTTGGAAATTCAGGGCGTTACGGATGTTATCCACTGTGAGGCACCGAGCTTGTTAACTATCACTACGTATGTATACGAACTCTGTTAACACCTTTGGATAAGCACGGTCCGCCGACTGTGATCCGGGCAGGATATGCACTGCGTGCGGTGGATGGATCAAGCGACGTCGAAGCCGGTGACCAATTCGAACGCTCGTATCTGTAGAATCGCCGGGGTTCAGGATCGTTGTCGGTTCAAGCGCCGACGATTCAACATGAGGTTCAATCCCGACGATCGATGAAGGCCCCCGTCGATCAGAGCTGGTGACGGATATCGCTGGCCGCGTCACGGGTGCTGATGGCCGATGTGGCCGCGGTTGCACGAGGATCCGTTATGACAAACACGCCACCGTCGTACGACATGACGGACGACACGACGCGGCGCAGGATCTTCTGGCTGCTTCAACGGCTGACCAGCTTTTCTCTCTGGAAGCGCAAGCGCGATGCGTTTGCGATCTTCGCGAATGAATATGAGAACGCGGTGAAGAACCAGTCCGCGGATGATCCGGAGCCCATGCCGGCAAATAATCTGCCGATGATCTTCGAGATTTGTTCCCGAACAGGGGGGTGCCCCTATGTGTTTCGTCAAGCGGTAGGGGCTGACTTGGGTTGGTAAATGGTGCCGTCGCGCAGCATGGCGAACAGGACGTCACAGCGTCGCCGTGCGAGCGCGATGAGCGCTTGGTTGTGGCGC